>CAYYBR010000153.1:0-10244 GCA_964470035.1 uncultured Saprospiraceae bacterium | reverse complement strand
GCATTTGTGCAGTTCAACTTTACTGCTGAGGCTGGAAGCCTGCAGCAACACTCTGAGGTGCTCGGCTACTACAGCATTTACGAAAGTGGAAGAACTATAAAGCAGGCTACTCAGTCCACTTAATCGACTTAGCGATATGATCTATCTGCTGCATGAGATCTCTTTTTTTGACCCCTGGAGCAAAGAAGATCGCATCGATCACTAGCATTTTTCCTTTAGATTCATTGACTACGGCATATGAGATAAAAGGGCCACCCATGAAGTCTTTTTCCATCTCCCAGATACCTCTCCACTCACGGGTGAAGTGATTATCGATCTGTCTGTCATACTCCAGGATAGGTAGATCTCTGTCATTAATAACGCCATAGCTTCCCGGCGCTTCAGAGCTGATGAGACGTGCAAACTGATTAAATCTTGTCTTAGCAGATGCCTTAGTTATGATGTCCGGCCCCGAATAATCATATATGCGCAGCGCCATATTGACGGCTCCATGTTTATCATCTTTTCTTAGCCAAAAGAAGCCTTGATCAGCGAGTGAATCTTGAACCACTTTAAAATCAGTAGGTATCTGTATATCTACTCCACTATATCTCGTTTTGAAGTCTCGATTGAGTCCTCCATTACGTCCCCGCGCATAAGTCTGTTGGTCAAGTTGGACGAGATCGTGTTCATTGACTTTGGCAGATATGCCATTATAGTTGGTAACCACCGCCTTTGATAAATCATCAAGGCCTCGATCAAATAAGTAGATCAATACCTGACCTGTTGCCCACTTATCTCTTCCTATAGATGTGGTGAATGCCTGATCAGACGAATTGCGGTTTAATCTTTCTGAGCCTAGATCATCTGTTACCATCTTCGTGACCTCGCTCGTCGGATCGTCAAGATCAGCTACGATGAGATAAGTCCTCAGTTCTTTTTTAGCATTAGAACTAATAACATCATCATGCGTAAAATGTCTTAGGTCAAAGATGGGCTCAGGTCTGGGTGTAAGTGGAAAGTATCCTTCAAAATATCGTCTGATCGAATCCCCTACTATACTTTCCCATACATCCTGATCAGCTACGACTACTATATCATTCATCACTCCGAGAGCACTTGGCTTGATCCTACGTGGTGCCGAATCAGGATTTTTAGTTTGACATGAGTATCCTATCATCAATATGAGCGCGAACCAAAAGTATCTGACGTCTATACGCATAAGCAAGAAATTCTTAGTCAAGATATGACTCTATGAACTATAAGCAATCTATGACCTAATCACATATAAGATGATCGTCTTTGTGACTCAGGTGTATGTCTTTGGAAAATTATAACAATTGGATAATTATATCTTCCTCTTTTATACCTTCTGCTTCCGCTTTATAGTTCCTCACGATACGGTGTCTTAATATATTATTGGCTATGGCCTTCACATCCGCTATATCTGGAGAGTACTTGCCGGATATAGCCGCATGACACTTTGCACCGAGTAAAAGATACTGAGAAGCTCTAGGACCTGCACCCCAGCTAATGTAATTATCAACAACACTTGCTGCACGGTCTGTGCCCGGTCTTGTCTTCGTGGCAAGAGATACGGCATACTCAAGCACATTGTCGGCTACAGGTATTTTTCTTACCAGGTCCTGAAAAAAAATAATCTGCTCACCGGTAAGGATATTACCTGCGACTGCCTTATGAGTACTGGTCGTACTTTTCACCACTTCAAGTTCTTCTTCATACGAAGGGTACGTAAGTGGTATATTGAACATGAATCTATCTAGCTGCGCTTCAGGAAGCGGATAAGTACCTTCTTGTTCTATGGGATTTTGTGTCGCGAGCACAAAGAAAGGCTTAGGAAGAATATACTTCTTGCCATAAACCGTCACGTTACGCTCCTGCATAGCCTCTAAGAGAGCGGCTTGTGTCTTCGGTGGTGTTCTGTTAATCTCATCTGCTAATACAATGTTAGCAAAGAGAGGTCCTTTGTTAAACTTAAAGTTTCTGCTATCATCTAAAACTTCCGATCCTGTGATATCAGAAGGCATCAAGTCTGGTGTAAACTGTATCCTCTTAAAATCAAGATCTAAAACATCCGCGATCGTACTTACTAGAAGAGTCTTCGCAAGACCTGGTACTCCAACAAGCAGACTATGCCCATTACTAAAGAGAGAGATCAACACAGCTTTCACTACCTCCTTCTGACCGATGATCACCTTACCGATCTCATCGCTAAGATCCTGATAGGCTTTGGATAATCCATCGACTGCTTCTACATCGCTTTTATATTGATCTGACATATATGTTTTACTCGATTTTAAAAAAGTACCAAAGGTACGAGACGTAATAACTAACGGCTACCTTCTTGAGATGTTTTAATATACTTCATGTCAGTCTCTGGTCACTTTTAGAGGTTATCTGCTATACTTCTTGATTAATGGGCAAAAGTGAAGAATAAGTGGATAAGTAAATGATAATGGCCCAATGTGATGATGATGTCTCAAAACGAGTCCTCTATGTCAACACAAGAAACACGATGGTGATATTATGCACCAGAATGGAATGATCAAGAAGACTACATCCTCTCTCATCTTAGACTTATAAAAACTACACTCTGGTGTAGGTAAGCTATCCGTATAGTGGGACATCTTTGCTCCATGTTTAACCAAAAAATACACATATGAGATATCTAACCACAGTAGCCATCATCGCCATGCTCATGATATCATGCGGATCTGATGACGAGACTCCGTCAACTCCACAAATAGATATCGTAGGCACATATATGATAGACTCCGCCAGGGATGAGTGCCCTGATGCCGCTGATAATGTCAGTGTCGATAACATAGGCATGGGTATATGTATCGGTCAGACATGTACTACGATCACCCTCATCTTCAATAGTGATGACAGCTATACATATGAACAGCTAGATATATTTGATGATGGTGCTATCCGCAATACAAGTCGCGTAGACGAGGTAGGCACATATGTCATCAGTGGAGACGTGGTCACCACGACTAGTACAGATAATATCATAACGGACTATGACATAGTGGATCTAGGCAGATTTCTAGACTGGACTGCAGCCACTACAAGTGGTGGTTGTGATAGGATATTTAGATTTGGCAGATAGGTACGCTCAGCCCGCTGAAGTGTCATTTTTAGGATTACACTTTCGTAAATGCGATATAAGTCTATACTTAAGTTATAGTACAAACGAGAAAAACATCAGTGATCATAAAACATAAGGTACTCAAGAAACACGGTTAGTGACAAGCGTCTTCAGAACAACCTTCTTAGTTCAAAACAGTATTTCTGGATCTGATTTTAACAACTGAAAGTATCAACAGAACTAGGCCTAACCCTATGATGGCCCACTGTCCTAATGTAGGAACCGTCGGAATAACAAAAGGAATAGAACTGATAAAGTTTGAAGCCTCTCCAGTTAAGTCAAAGTTGTTCAGGGTACCGTCATTACCAGAAGGTGACTGGTCTACAACAGTTGCAAGAGCTGTATTATCTTCACTACAGGCCGCTTGATTGAAATCATAGTATAATACAAGTCCAGATTCAGCACCTGATAGATTAACATTCATGTCGGCAGATATCTCTGCGCCACTTCTTGCTATGTTCCATATCCTCACTTCATCTAAAGACCCAGACCAAAATCCATCAATCGATGGAGTAGTAGCTCCTCTGCGTCCTAGATATAGAGAGCTATTATTTTGAGTGGTACCTGTGGTTGTATCATTAGTCGATCCATCCAAAACCCCGTCAATGTATAATATGAAGCATCGGCCCGTCTTTAACAAACGCAACGTGATGCCAGTTATCATCATTTAATGGGACTGATGACATTATAACTGGATTATTAGTTTCATCCCATCTCGCAGCAACTATACGCCCCTCTAGAGATGGATTTATAGAGTTAAAAACGCGGATAACAAAAGGGTAAGCTTGACCGATAAATACCCACTTTTCGATGATCATATTATCTAGGACTCCCAAATCAGGCTGACCTGCACTAGGGATCAACACCCAAGCTTCGACCGTAAAGTCTTCATCAGTATCAAAGTTAAAAGAGGCGTCATCTGCCACTTCGACAAAATCATCTATACCATCGAAGTTTAGTGAACAGTTTTGTCCATAACTTGTAGAAACAGATGTTAAAAAGATGAAAACGACGAAAAAAGTAGTGATGGCACGACTAAGATATCGGTTACTGCGGTATTTGTAATCGATAGTTGATGGTGTTTCAGTGAGCATCAAAGGTATGATTTACTGATAAATAGGGCTAAAAAACTGCCGCTATATAACTAGTTTATATTACACTTTCGTAAATGTGTCAATATGAGCGCGCATGATGTACTTTTGCGCTTTTAATCTAGATCAAAATATGTACAGATCACACAACTGCGGGCAGCTCCGTATCGATAACGTTGGACAAGACGTAACCCTTAGTGGATGGCTTCAAGCTGGTCGGGATTTTGGTGGGATGACATTTATCGATCTTCGTGATCGGTACGGTATCACTCAGCTCGTCTTTAATATGGAATACGATTCGACACTGTGTGAGACAGCAAGAAAGTTAGGTAGAGAGGATGTCATCAAGATAGAGGGTAAGGTAAGAGAAAGGAGTAATAAAAATCCTAATCGCCCAACTGGTGATGTGGAGATAGAAGTCACCAAGCTGTTGGTGCTCAATGAGTCAAAAGTACCTCCATTCATCATAGAAGATGAGACTGACGGAGGTGATGATCTTAGGATGACGTATCGCTATCTTGATATCAGGAGAAGACCTGTGCGAGAGAATCTCATATTCAGATCTAAGTTAGCTATAGAAACTAGAAAGTATCTCGATAGTCAAGAGTTCATAGAAGTAGAAACGCCAGTGCTGATCAAGAGCACACCAGAGGGAGCGAGAGATTTTGTCGTCCCATCGCGGATGAATCCTGGACAGTTTTACGCTCTACCTCAGTCACCGCAGACCTTTAAGCAAATACTTATGGTAGCCGGCATGGACCGCTACTTTCAGATCGTCAAGTGCTTTAGAGATGAGGACTTAAGAGCAGATAGACAACCTGAGTTTACGCAGATAGATTGTGAGATGAGCTTTGTGACACGTGATGATGTACTGGCGACTTTTGAAGGACTCACGAAGCATCTCTTCAAAGAGTTACGAGATATAGAACTTCCTGACTTCCCACTGATGTCATATGATGATGCGATGCGTATTTACGGAAGTGATAAGCCGGATACACGCTTTGAGATGCACTTTGTCGAACTCAATGATCTGGCGCAAGGCCATGGTTTTGGGGTATTTGATAACGCGGAGCTAGTAGTTGGTATCTGTGTAAAAGGACAAGCCAACGAATACTCTAATAAGGATATCAAGAAACTGACTGAGTGGATGCAACGACCGCAGATAGGAGCCAAAGGTATGGTCTATGTGAAATTTTGTTCTGACGACTCTCTCAAATCTTCAGTGGGAAAATTCTACAGTGATGAGCAGCTCTATTCTTGGGGTAAAAAGATGGGTGCAGAATCAGGTGATATGCTCTTGATATTATCTGGGGAGGCCGAAAAAACACGAAAAAGACTTAACGAACTCCGTCTTGAGATGGGGAGAAGAATGGGCCTCACAGATCCCACTGTCTTCAAGCCACTCTGGGTAGTAGACTTCCCTTTATTAGAATGGGATGAGGAAACAGAAAGGTTTCACGCTATGCATCACCCTTTTACTTCTCCTAAAAAAGAAGATGAAGCAAGAATGCTTGATGGTGATCACGAAACCATGAAGGCACTAAGAGCGGATGCCTATGACCTTGTCATCAACGGAGTCGAGATCGGAGGTGGGTCTATCAGGATCCATGATAGAACGCTGCAATCTAAAAATTTTGACTTGCTTGGGTTTAGTAAAAAGGAAGCGGAAGAACAGTTTGGCTTTCTACTGGGAGCTTTTGAATATGGAGCGCCTCCACATGGCGGCATCGCTTTTGGTTTTGATCGACTTTGCGCAGTGATGAACGGTCAAAATAGTATCCGTGACTTTATCGCTTTCCCTAAGAATAATCAAGGTCGGGATATGATGATAGATAGCCCTAGTCCTCTTGAGGACGAACAACTCTTAGAGTTATCGATTAAATCAGTAGTTGACGTCCCACTACCAAATCAAGCTGAGTTACTACCCTAGTCAAAAAGATAAGGGGTGCCATCAGTCTAGGGCTTTCGATTAAGAAGGATATGTGGATTAGTCGTAATGACCTTACAAATCTGACAGTGGTTGATAAGGTGATCCTGCCAGCGATCGACTAATGGTGGAACTCCATAGCTATGAGTGATAACTAACCCATTATCAGTATCTACTGTAGGAGTACCTGTACCTATAATCCCATCGTCATCAGTATCAGCTTGATTAGTCTCTATCGTATCAAAGCAACCATCACCATCACTGTCTAACTCATATGGGTCAAATATGTTATCAGGTATCTCTTCACTATCGCTGACGGTGTAGTTTATGATAGAACTTTCGGGGATTGTCTCTAAAGGGTCATACAAACCATTCTGTCCAGATCCCAGATCTGCTCCAACAACTCGACCGACTGCGTCAAGTGCAAATCCATGTCCTGATTCTATACCATCTAATATGCCATCATTGTCACTATCGAGATCTAAGAAGTTAGCTATGCCGTCATTATCAGTGTCTGGACACCCTATAGTTACTAATTCGATATTGACGGCATCTATAAAATTACCAACTGATAAACTAGAGGATGCTGTTGATACTGCTTCAAATACTATGACTGTATTGAGTTGTCCCAGCGGAACAGTATATGTCCCTGAATAAACCTCCCATGCAGTATTACCTGTCATCATGACTACTTGAACACTCGCTGTTGCAAATGTAGCACCGATACGAACTTGAGCTACATCAACACCCGCCCGTCCACGATGAGCGATAGACCAAGTAAACACTGAACCTGGTGATACACATAGCTCTTGAAAAAGAGCACTCGAGTTTTGAGCATTGAGTTCTGCATGCTGGCTTCCTTCATAACTATCGACACCTTGGAAGCCTGTGCCCCAAAACTCGATAAATCCACTAGGGTCGGTAGTATTCCACCCAGGAACACTAGCAAGAGGAATAAATTGAAAAGTATTAGGTGGTACGAAGGGGTCCTCAAAACTGCTGTTCATCAATCCTATACTAGAACAAAACACCTCACACTCTATACTATTAGGGATACCATCATTATCACTATCCTGATCGAGTAGGTTTACTATTCCATCTCCATCACAATCATTCACCTCATATGAAATACCATCTATCCATACTCTTCCTGATTCTCGTCTTATAATGATTCTGTCAGTTGGAGCCGCTACAGTAAGTTGTATATGCTGGGCTCTATCATTGGGGCCATCAGCAAAGTTGATACTGTTTCCTACGTTGTCTGATATGGTGACTATCCCTCCGTTGTTGTCCCTTGCTAAACTGATTGTGATATTAGTACCAGAACGAACTGTATGACCTAGAAATATGGTCAATTCGCCGCCTCCCAATAATCTAGAAGCATTGGATCCATTAAGTGTAGAACCCGGAGTTAATATACTTCCAAGAGCATTGGCAGGATTCTGTACAGAACCCGATGTTGCTGTAGAGGCTCCATAAAAAGTCTCTAATGCACACGTCTGAGTAATCCCAGCAAGAGGTAATAAACTCAGTGCAACGTATACAAGCGTACGAAGCACATCGCGTACATGGTAATTGGTCGTTCTCATGAAGAGAATTCTGGGGTTTTCTAAATCTAAAGACGACTTAATTGAACTAAGTAACTACCTTTTCAACACCTTGTTTTTCTCTTTGCTAAGTACTTGACCCTTTTAACAATCTAAATGTATTTATTAATAGCTCTGAGGACAATTCTCGTTTAGTTAGTCAGTGAATTGGTGCAAGATCGGATACATCTATGGATGAGACTGCCTGACTTGATGATGCGATCAACTGCGAATTCCTAGTTCATTAATACGGTAGCCTGAGGACAGTTAGAATATGAGCTATGCTCGAGATTTGTCAGCTGACAAACTGGAAGACAGGGAAATTGGAACCACCAAAATCTCCAATTCCTCACCCATCAATACCTCTGAGGAGATATAATGGGAGAGGTGGAGTTCCAACGTACCTTTATCTTAAACTTATTTCTTTTGGTTGAGCAGCTCAGTTTTTTGCCAGCGCAATCACGTTATCAACGTAAGTACACTTCAAATATGGGGCGCTATAGCTGAAGCAAACGATCATTTTCGTTTTTTGGAGTGATTTGTACTGTTTTTAGAAGCTTACTCGGGATAACCCCTTGCAAAACAGGTGCTCCGACGAGCAGGCGTGCTGGGCAACGATGCTCCATGTTTGACTTACTCCCTAGTTCTGAATATCTACTGAAGGATCCCAGATGACTTCTGCACCGGTTTCTATCAGTACTTTACAGGATACGTTATTCACATTTGACAGATTGATCGTGCCTCCATCCATATTTTCAAAAATAGAATTAACCCGTAGAAGTATGCCAGTACTATCTATATCACTTATAAGCAATGATGCGCCAGTTTGATTAATAAATGATGCATCGGGATCATTCTCAAATCCGAAGGAATTAGAGGTAGTTAGACTAATACTGGCACCTGAATGATTTGTGAATTCTCCGCGATTTTCGAGACTAGCTTGGGCTTCTTGGATAGCAATAGCTACATTATCAACGCTTATGACTCCAAAGTTATCAATGATGCCGTCGGGCTGGTTCAATATGCCCCTACGCTGTCCGTTAGTTAGTGAAATGACACCTAAGTTTGTAATTGAGCCTGAGGTATTGATAAGCAAGCTTCGGTCTGTTTGATTTTCTATCCTGAGGTTGCTTCCTGACATTACTGTCAGAGAGCCTCGATTATCTAAACTATTGAAGATAGGTCCACCATCATAATATACATTAGATGTAGCAGGTAGCTGAACCCCTTCCCCAGGCTGAGGGACACCAAAAGGACACCAGTTATATGGATTACTCCATAGACTATCAGGGCCATCGACATTCCATAATTTATCATTGAAAGTGTTCGGAATAAAATCACAGCGCTTATCTATAAGCCAACCAGCCTGTCTAATGCAGCTATTCACTGAGTCTTCTATCAAGACAGCTACAGTAGTAATACCAAAAGGAAAATTACTATTGAGAATGAATGTATTAGTAGTGTCATTATAAGTACCAGCTGGCATGGTCGAGCCAAAGCCAAGGAAGACGCCTGTAACAACAAAAGTAGAAGACGCTCCTACTTGAAAAGCGTTCAAAATAGTATCCGAGCCAGATGTGGTGAATGTTGTGAAATCTATTATTATCCCATCGTTGGTTACCATAGGACTCGCAGGAAAAGGAATCTCAGTGTGTTCTATGATACCATTGTTGGTTAAACTTCCGAAAATACTTGGGTCCGTTGTCAACACACCCATCAAACCATTATTGATGAATGTTTCACTGTTATTGATGGGTCGACTAAGCCGAAGGTTTCCGCATGCCTGATTAGTAACAGTTCCATCATTAGCCACTTCTATCGAGTAGGTCGATGAGTTGGTGACGAAGGTTGTACCTCTATTAGAGAAGGTTCCACCATCAACTGAAATACCTTTAATCCCTCCTACAAAAATCTCACCACCAGCATTATTATTCAGTGAGCCTGATACTCTTATACCTTGTCCTGTGGATTCTGTTATAACCAATCTGCCAAAGAAGTTGACATTTAAAAATCCCCCAAAAGTTATATTTACTGAGTTGGCTTCTGCGGTATTGCCATTCATGACTATAGGGTCGAAAGCACTTAAAAAGCCAGGAATGACCACACTATCTGCCATGGTAGGTATAGTCGTAGAAGACCAGTTAGCGGCATCATGCCAGTCTGCTGATACATTGCCTTCCCAAGTGATAGTGGTCTGTGCAGAGCTTATAAATCCGAATAAGACCAAAAAGATTAATGTAGAAAATAGTCGAGTACGATCAAAGATGCTTGTGATTGGAGGTTGAAAGTCATTCATGATAGTCGTATTTACTGTTTTACATTAATGGGTTAACAGGCTGATGTGATGTTTAAAGGATTGAAAAGGTTAGAGGAACGGCCTATACTTTTTCAATATGCCAAAGCCGCATATACGTTGTGCTCGGTAGCTGATGGATCAGCAGGTACAGTTAAAAATCCTTCTTCGAATCCTTTTCTGATGAGCCCGG
>CAYYBR010000152.1:0-10404 GCA_964470035.1 uncultured Saprospiraceae bacterium | reverse complement strand
TACTTAAAGAGCTCGACCTACTGGAAGATCTATTTAGTAACATCGCACAGAAAAGGAAAAATATCGAAGAAACTCAACCATTATACTAATGGCCAAAAATGATATCATCCATGTACGAATCTTTGGCAAGGAAGTCGGGAAGATAGGTCTTGATATAGATCGTGGACGCACATCATTTCAGTATCATCCAGACTTCATATCGCAGGAAGATCACGCCGGTATTTTCCCGTCGACAAGAATCATCAGGAGGGTCCCACAGGTTCAAGTTTTTGATCAGTACAACACCGATACATTTAAAAGCCTTCCACCTCCTTTCGCTGATTCGCTGCCTGACGTATTTGGTAATACGATCTTTAAAGCTTGGCTTGAGTCTACAGGGAGAGATCACATCACCGTTATTGAGCAACTTGCATATGTTGCTAATCGAGGCATGGGCGCTTTTGAATATTATCCTTCTAAGAAGCTGAAATCTCACACGGACATAGACCTATATCAGATCATCGAAGTACTAAAGGAGGTTATGGAGAAAAAAGAATCCATAGCATCTCATCAACTGGATACAGAAGGTCTATTCAATATATTCAGGATTGGTACTTCAGCAGGAGGAGCAAGACCAAAGATTCTGATTTCAAAGCACAAGAGGACAGGACGCATCATTCCAGGAGACATAGCTCACACGGATGATTATGATCATCTTCTGGTGAAGCTCGCAGTAGAAGATCATTACCCACGAGAGATCATAGAGTATTGCTATTATCTGACAGCTATTCAAACTGGCATATCAATGATGGATTCATATTTAGTCGATGACAAACACTTTGCGACTAAGCGATATGATCGTATTGATGGAAAGAAGAAACATGTACTGACTACCTCTGGTATAACTGGATGGGATTTCAAATCACCTGAAAACTCAAGCTATGAGAACCTCTTTAAGCTGTGCTCATTTCTCAAGGCGCCACATAGCCAATCTGATCAACTTTTCAGAAGAATGATCTTCAATGTTGTATTCGCCAACACAGATGACCACTTGAAGAATCACTCCTTCTCATATGATAACATAGAACAACGCTGGTTTCTCTCGCCAGCTTATGATATCACATTTGCGCTGAATCCATTGACTGATTATAAATATATTTCGAGAGCTCTATCGATCAACAGCAAAAGGCGCCATATCAACATCGATGATGTGATGCAGATCGCAGAAGCCTATACCATCAAAAACCCAAAAAGAATAATCAATGAGGTTCAAGATGCTATCCCTACCTTACAGAGAAATCTGAAAGAACACGATATACCTACAAGGATAATCGAGGCCATGTTGAAGAATATAAAACCGTTGATTTAGAAGATGAATATAGTTGACCAAGATCATCTCCTCTCCGTGGATAACCTTAGTATCTCCTTTGGTCAAAAAGGTGGTATCACTGAAGCTGTTAAAAGTATTTCATTTAATCTAAAAAAAGGTCAACGCCTTGGTATAGTAGGGGAGTCTGGATCTGGCAAGTCCGTCACTAGTTTATCCATACTGAAGCTCATTTCATCAAGTCAGAGTGACGTAGCTGGCTCGATTATATATAGTAGTGATGGTGGTCAAGTAGATGTACAAAAAGCAGAAGAAAAAGATCTCTACAGTATACGAGGGCGAAAAATCAGTATGGTCTTTCAAGAACCAATGAATTCACTCAATCCCGTGCGGACCTGTGGCTCACAAGTCAAAGAAGTGCTGGATGTCCACGATATCCAAGATAAGGCTGGACGGAAGTCTTATGTTTTGTCATTGTTTGAGAAAGTTCAGTTACCTGATGTCGATAGGATATACAGCTCTTATCCACATGAGATCAGTGGAGGGCAGCTACAGAGGGTATGTATAGCTATGGCTATCGCAAGCTCACCAGATATATTGATATGTGATGAGCCTACTACGGCGCTAGATGTAACAATACAGAAAGAAGTAGTCGACCTAATTAAAAATCTGACGATCTCAGATAAGCTGTCTTTGATCTTTATCAGTCATGACTTGGATGTAGTCGCAGAGCTATGTGATAGTGTGATAGTCATGTATCAAGGTGAGATCGTAGAACAAGGCCCTCTTCCTCGAGTCTTCCAATCTCCTAATCATCCTTATACCAGGGCACTTTTACTTTGCAAACCAACTCCAGAGAAAAGAGACTTCAAGTTGAGGACGGTTCAAGATGTACTTGCCGGTGACTATGTTTCTGATCATCGAAGAGCGAACTCTGAGTTGTCTGAAGAAATGTTACTTCTAGTGGATGATTTGAAAGTCCACTTCCCTAATAAAAAATCTTGGCCATGGGAGGAAAAGACCTATATGAAGGCGGTAGATAACGTTACTTTTTCTCTAGCACAAAATGAAATCTTAGGCATCGTAGGAGAGTCAGGATCTGGTAAGTCCACAGTTGCTAAGACAATAGCCGGATTGCTATCGCCCACATCTGGGAGGATCACTTATCAAGGTGAGATTCTAACCCAAAAGACTTTACAAAAAGATAAGCAGCTGAGGACTCAGATACAACTCGTTTTTCAGGATCCTTACAGTTCTTTGAACCCACAAATAACAGTAGGAGGAGCTATCAAAGAGCCGTCGCGATATCATAAGATTGTTCCTAAGGACCAAGTAAGATCATACGCTCTGAATCTTTTAGAGGAAGTAGGTCTCGATGCCACGTTCGAGAAGCGCTATCCTCATCAGCTTTCTGGTGGTCAAAGACAACGCGTTTGTATTGCGAGAGCATTGTCAGTTCAACCAAAGCTTCTTATCTGTGATGAAAGTGTATCAGCACTTGATGTTTCTATCCAGGCCCAGATCCTCAACCTTCTTGATGATCTTAGATCACGTAGAGATATCAGTATACTCTTTATTAGTCATGATCTTTCCGTAGTTCATTACCTATGCGATCGTATCCTGGTTATGAAAGAAGGAAAAATAGTCGAGCAAGGACCGTCAGATGATGTGATGCTGTCAGCAAGTCACCCATATACCCAAAAGTTAATTTCAAGTATACCAAAATCAGTGGGAACTTAATTTTTTGTTAAGGAGTTGTAACATATAGAGCGTTTCGTACGTCTGTTGATAAGAGTGGTGTTAACTACAGAGCTCTGCAGTCATCTAACTATCTACTTATGCGCACCAAAACTAAAAAATCCAAAAGGTCCCTTTCTTTTCTATTTATGATTATGGTCATGTTACTGTATGCGCTAACTGGCGATAGCCTAGGAGGTCAGCAAGTAACGATGTTTGGAGGGATGATGGACGTATCTTGTGTAGAAGACTCTATGCCCAATGTGCTTGTAGTCTTATGGGATATCGTGAGTTACTCTTTTTGAGGGATAGACCATTGATATAGTCTTTTATTGTCATTCTTCGCTTCCCTTCTGGTTGCACCTCTTCTAAAAACAGTAAACCATCTCGGCAGAATATACCTAGGAAGTTTTTGCCATCTGATATGAACTGACCAAAACTCTCATCGTGCTTTTGTGGCGAATAAGTCGCCTTATAGATCTTCAGCTTTTTATCTAGTAGTAAAGTCCAACTAACAGGATATGGACTCAATCCTCTCACCTTATTATAGACCTTTGTGACGTCATCGGTAAAATCTAACTCGCAATCTTGATGAAAGATTTTTGGTGCCTTTGAGATTTTGGATTCATCTTGAGGCTCAAGGGTAAGAGAGTCATCCATGATTTTCTCTACAGTACGGAGGATAACCGATGCCCCAGCTTCCATCATCTTATCATGTACATCATCAAAGTAATCGTCTTTCTCTATTGTCACTTCAGCAGTAAGAGCTATCGCACCTGTATCTATCTCATGTCTAAGTTTAAAAGAAGTTACTCCTGACTTTGTTTCTCCATTGATGATGGCCCATTGGATGGGAGCGGCTCCACGATATGCTGGAAGTAAAGAACCATGAAGATTATACGTGCCAAGAGGCGGCATATCCCACACAACTACTGGCAGCATTCTGAATGCTACAACTATTTGAAGGTCTGCCTTCAGCGCTTCTAACTCCTTTAGCCAAGACTTACTCTTTAAGTTTTTGGGCTGCAAGACTAAGAGGTTATGCTTAAGGGCATATTTCTTTACATCGCTCATGATGACTTGCTTCATGCCGCGTCCTCCCATCCTATCTGGCGCTGTTACAACGCCGACTACATTATATCCTTCTTCTACGAGTCTTTTCAAAGTAGCTACTGCAAACCCTGGTGTGCCGAGAAAAATAATTTTGAGATCTTCTTTCTTCATATTGAGATAGCCACAAGATTAGATATTTCATAGCTTAATCGCGGCGATTAAGACGCATTTATATTCTTTTCTCTTTGGATGAGTCATAGAAACACTATTATTGGAACTTGTGACAACTCGTTAATTTTTCGTCATAGAGGACATATGGATATCTTGAGATTGTTGATATATATCAACTTGTATTTACTAGGAGCCCACTTAACTGCACAAAGTACTGTTGTAGGATACATTTACGAAAGTGGCAATAGAGGCTATATCTCAGAAGCCGAAGTGCTTGTCAAACGAGGTAACGACATCATAGCTACTGCTATATCTGATGAGTCGGGCCAATATGAGATATCTAATGTGCCTGATGGGAATTATATTTTGGATATCGCCAAGCCTCCGTTTATCCAGCATCAAGAAGAATTTACAGTTGGTAATCAAGAAGGTGATAAGGTTTTTCTAAAGCATGAGATATCTAAGTTGCCGGGATATGTTTTTGAGATTACGCTAGCTGAGAAAGATGGCAGTCCTGATGGGTATAGAAGCGCGCTAAAAGGTGCTTTGGTAGAGGTGTATAATAATACAGAAAGAAGAGAAGAACTTGTCATAAGAGATCTACAAGATCCTGAGTTCAAGGTAGATTTTGTGAAAGGAAACCACTATACTATACTTGTGAGAAAAGAGGGATTCCTGTCTAAACGTATGGAAGCCTTTGTAGATGTAGCATCATGTATCTTATGTTTTGAGGGCGTAGGAGAAGTAACTCCGGGGGTCTCTGATAATCTAACTAACGACAACTCCAATGGTGTACTTCTGGCTAACGTGGAACTAGAGAGATTTGAGGCAAGTAAGATCATAGGACTTCAAGACATCTACTATGATATCAACAAAGCGAGCCTTACTTCTGCATCACGAAGATCACTGGATGAAGTGGCAGTTTTCATCAAAGACAACCCACAACTGGTACTTGAGTTAGGCGCCCATACGGATACCAATGGCAAATCAGCATATAATCTCGAACTTTCTCAGAAGAGAGCTAAAAATGTAGTTGATTATCTAGCTGAGAAACATGGTATCCGAACATCTCAACTGTTGGCGCAAGGTTACGGTGAGACACAACCTGTCAATGATTGTGGGTCTAGATGCTCTGAAGCCGAACACGCTGAAAACCGAAGAACAGAGTTGAAGATCTTGGAGGTAAGAAGTAATGTACAACATAGAAGTCTTCGTCAGATGAAGGTAGATGAGAACATGGCCGACATCCTTGCCGAGTTAGAATCTGAAGGCCAATTCAGAGTACCAGATCCTGAGTCCACTCAAGAGATCAATCAAGACAAAGTGAAAGTGATATCTGAAGAATCACCAGTCCGTCCTTCAACTGCAGTAGAAGATAAAACTTTGCCCACTTTCGTAAATAATTCAAATCAGACTTCCTCCACAACACTTAAGTCTGCATCTGAGGCATCGCTTAAAAGCTCAGATGCTTTTGAAGATTATAATGATCAAGAAAAGGAATGGATAGCACACCAAGCTGTTCCCGTTGATGATGTTCAGGCTGATGAATCCGATTCTAGATTGAATGGTTATAAGATCGTCATATTATTCAGCCGATACGAACTAGCAGCTGACCACCCTTTACTCGAGAGATTTCCAGATCTCAAAGTCTATACAACAGCTGATGGTAATAAGCTATATCTGATAGAGTCCTTTTCTACAAGAAAGGAAGCAGAAAAACGCATAAAAGAGAGATATGCTTCTTCATATCCTTCTTCTTACGCCGTAGGGTTTGAGGATGGAATTATAGTCGATTAACGATTCAAGGAGATATTCACTCGTAGAAAGGTGACATCTGATCCCAGATAGCTACGATTGAACATGTTAGGATCAGGTCTATTGTGATGACTAAGATCTTCGTTAGTGTCAAAATTGATCAAATGTCGATCGACAAATGCTTCGACGATATTAAAAAGATGAGCCACACTCATGATTATCCACGCCACATCTTTGCCTGTGCGAGCAGATTGCCTTTCATCAAATGCTTCATTCTGCTGAGCAGCAGAATTAGCGTCGAATCCCATAACTGCTGCCGAACAAAGTGATAGGTTCTCTGCATCAACCTCGCCTAGTGTAGCCCTCCAGCAACTCGTAGCATCTCTACTAGCGCTGATTTTTTGGGTCAGATTATAGATAGCATATCCCTCTATGCCCCAGATGATTGGCACCTTCCAGTAGCGTTTATTATACACTTGACCTCCACCAGGGACAATCAAAGAATAAAATGCTGCTTTACCCGGCTCTCCATAGAATATAGATCCTACACCAGGGTCAGAGGAACTCTGTGGTAAATCCTCTTCGGTAGATATAGGCTCAGCATCTCTTTGTTGACCAGTAAGAACGGTCAGTGTTGGTTGAGCAAGCATAAATAATAAAGCAATGACTAATTTCATGATCAGTCTGTTATGCTCTCGGTAATATCGCTAAGCTCTGTGTTGGTCTTGAAAGGGATGATAATTTTTCCTTGCCCCTTTGGATCGGATTGTATGCTAACGCGAGTACCTAGATGTTCTGAAAGCTCTCGCTCGAGTCTCAATAGATTAGCATCTTTAGAGGTACTCTCAGTTTTCTTTTTTGATGATCTTCTATGTTGTGATTTTACTAGATGTTCAGTAGCTCTAACTGAAAGCTGATTTCTTAATATCTCCCCCAACAAGAAGGTTTGATTTTCTATGTGATCTACACCGGCAAGTACTTTAGCATGTCCCATCGTTATATCCTGATCTCTAACGGCATCTTGTACACTTGGAGATAGTTTGAGAAGACGAAGGTGGTTAGATATAGAGCTCCTTCTTTTTCCTAATCTTTCGGATAGATCCTCGTGAGTCAGTTTGCATTCATCGATCAGTCTTTGATAGGAGAGGGCTACCTCCATTGGGTTGAGATCATCTCTTTGGATATTCTCCAAGAGTGCGATTTCCAGCATGGTTTGATCATCCGCGCTGATGATATGTACAGGTATTTCATGTAGATCTATACTTTTGGCTGCTCTCCATCTTCGTTCGCCAGAGATGATCTGATATGTCGTATCGTTGAGCCTTCTTACAGCTATGGGTTGGATGATACCATGGACTTTGATAGACTCTTTCAGTTCTTCGAGTTTGTCATGATCAAATTCTCTGCGAGGTTGCCAAGGGTTGGGCTCTAGATAGGCTATAGGAAGTTCAACGGTCCCATCATTTTTTTTTGGTAGATTTTCTAAAGTCACGTCTTGACTTGTACTCTTCTTATCTATGTTAGACAGAAGAGCCTTGATACCTTGACCTATTGCCTTTTTATCTGATTTAGCCATCTTTTTAGAGTTAGGTTAGTTCTGTAGATCATCATTGATATTAAGAAATTCTGTAGCCAGATTAAGAAAGTTTATCGCACCTGTGCTGGTCGCATCATACATGATAACTGGCTGTCCTACACTAGGAGATTCTCCTATCTTACTATTGCGATGTATGATCGTCTTGAAGACATAGTCATTGACCATCTCTTTTACCTGATCCACCACCATATTAGCCATCCTTAATCTTCGATCATACATAGTTAACAGTATGCCCTCTATCTTCAACTTTTCATTGTATTGCTCCTTCAAGACATCGATAGTCTGCTTTAATTTGCCTAACCCTGAAAGAGAAAATATTTCACATTGTATAGGTATAATGATACTGTGGGCAGCACTCAGGGCATTAACAGTTATCAGACCAAGAGATGGAAGGCAGTCGATAAATATATAGTCATAGTCATCTCGTATTTTCTTGATGGCCTTCTTAAGAGCATATTCTCTTTTATCCTTGTTCACTAGCTCTATCTCGGCACCCACGAGATCTATAGAGGAGGGAAGAATATCTAAGTTGGGTACTTGAGTTGGGATAATAAGTGATTTGATTTTTCCTGCATCCATGATACAATCATATGTGCCGCCACTTATTTCACTTTCTTGGATGCCTAATCCCGCAGTCGCATTTGCTTGTGGATCTGCATCTATAAGTAGCACCTTCTTATCTAACAAGGCCAATGCAGCAGCAAGATTTATGGCAGTCGTAGTTTTGCCAACTCCTCCTTTTTGATTTGCTATTGCGACTGTTTTGCCCATGCATTTTCTTTTCCGCCAATGTAAACCATAATGACCGATTAATTTCTTTTTCGTCTAAATACTGCTACTTCTCCTCATTGAGCTTATCATAAAATGATAGTTCGATGAGAGGGAGATACTTGAGTCATAAAAACTCATAATATCAAATTCTGATTTTTTTGTTTCGAATTATTGCCCTGGATCTTATTATATAGCCGCTTCTTAGATTGTCGAGGTGACTTTTTTTTATGATTTAGGTCTAATTATAATAGTTGATATATGTAGTTTTCATATATTTCGGCTTGGCAAGAAGCTTAACCCTACCTAATCGCTGCCTGTGAAGCTATTGAATTAACCCTTTAGCGCTCACTAATTTGATGCCACAATAAAGATTTGAAACTCACTGGATTATTGACTTTACACCTGTCAATTCTCCATTTTTTTTACTTGATTAAAACTTAACCTAAGATGAATTTGTATCAAGAGATTTGCCAACCTAGTAGCTGGCTTAAGAATGCGCTTGCATGCGTTATTCTCTCTTTTTGCTTTACAGTCACTCATGCCCAGATCAAACTGGGCGGTGATCCAACAACCATAGACGATGGGTCAATTCTTGAGCTAGAGAGCACTGAGAAGGCATTTGTACCTCCTCGGATGACCTCTTTTGAAAGAGATGACATTCCAACTCCCTTGACAGGAGCTATCATATATAATATAACTGATAGTTGTCTGCAAGTGAATGTTGGTATTCCAACATTCCCAGAGTGGACTTGTCTTGGATCAGGATCGGGTGCAGTTGGACCACAAGGGCCGGTTGGCCCCACTGGTGCTACTGGAGCAACGGGAGCTACCGGTCCATCGGGCAGAGGTATAACTGCAACTACGGACAATGGAAATGGCACGTTCACATTTACATTTACAGATGGTACAACATTCACAACAGGAGATCTAAGAGGAGGCCCAGCCGGTCCGCAAGGACCTACAGGTGCTGCTGGCCCACAAGGTGCTACGGGCCCACAAGGTGCTGCCGGCCCACAAGGTGAGGCGGGACCAGCGGGTTCAGCTGGTCCACAAGGTCCAGTTGGCCCTCAAGGCCCACAAGGTCCAGCCGGTCCACAGGGATCGACAGGAGCAAATGGTCCAGCGGGTCCACAAGGAGAAACTGGTCCAGCAGGACCACAAGGTCCACAAGGGGCAACAGGTGTACAAGGACCAGGAGGTCCAGCAGGACCATCAGGTGCAACTGGTCCATCAGGCCCAGCAGGCCCTCAAGGAGAAACAGGAGCATCAGGTCCAGCGGGTCCATCAGGTCCATCAGGTCCCCAAGGAGCTCAAGGACCAAGAGGCCCACAAGGAGAGACAGGAGCATCAGGACCAGCAGGTCCACAAGGAGAGACAGGCGCCACTGGAGCGACTGGTGCTCAAGGTGCGGCAGGTCCACAAGGACCAACAGGAGTACCTGGACCTGAAGGTCCAGAAGGTCCACAAGGTGTAGTTGGTCCATCAGGCCCAGCGGGTCCACAAGGAGATACAGGTCCAGCAGGACCAGCAGGCCCAACCGGGGCTACTGGAGCAGCTGGAGCGCAAGGCGCAGCTGGCCCAGCAGGAGCAACAGGCCCACAAGGTCCAGCAGGCCCACAAGGAGAAACTGGTGCACAAGGCGCGGCAGGTCCTTCAGGTCCCTCTGGTTCGGCTGGAGCACAAGGTCCAGCAGGCCCACAAGGTGAGACTGGAGGACAAGGTCCAGCAGGTCCACAAGGAGATACAGGTGCAACAGGAGCAACTGGCCCACAAGGCCCATCAGGTCCACAAGGACCAGAAGGTCCAGCAGGTCCTTCTGGTGCTACAGGAGCTACGGGAGCAGTTGGAGCCACAGGAGCAACTGGACCACAAGGTCCAGCAGGTCCACAAGGTCCAGCAGGTCCACAAGGAGATACAGGTGCGGTTGGAGCAACAGGAGCTACCGGAGCAGTTGGGGCAACGGGAGCAGCGGGACCACAAGGTCCAGCAGGTCCACAAGGAGATACAGGAGCCA
>CAYYBR010000151.1:0-10627 GCA_964470035.1 uncultured Saprospiraceae bacterium | reverse complement strand
ACTTAGATGTTTAGGCCATACCTGAAAATTACATCACCAACAATTAAGGATATCTCTATTATATGGAGGAAGTGACGATCTTTATGAGATTTTGCACATCATCCTCTTCTACATAAGTTTGTCCTATAACAACACGGATCAGATAGTGATCATTCACAATCGTGTGAGATAGGTATGCTTTTCCTGAAGCATTTATTTTCTCCAGTGCTGCTTTGGTCTTTTGATTAGTATCTTCTCTACTTGTGCCTTTAACTTGAAAAGTACAGAAGTTGAGAATTGGTTTTTTAATCAGTTGCAACTCCTCATGTTCTTCGATGAAAGAAGAAAATACTTGTATTAAAGAGATGTGTTTTCTAAGTTGAGATTGAATGCCAGCAAGCCCATACGAATTTAAAACAAACCACAACTTGAGAGCTCGAAAGCGCCGCCCTAGAGGCACTCCCCAATCCCGATAGTCATTTACTATTCCCCTGTTTTTTGTTGTTAAGTACTCCGGCAATATCTCAAAACACTTGATGAGATGATCGGCATCTTTTACATAATAGGCGGTACAATCAAAGTTAGTGAAAAGCCATTTATGCGGATTAAAAACAAAGCTATCCGCCATCTCTATGTCTTTTATCATCCATCGATATTCTTCGAGGAATAGAGCTGTACCTGCGAAAGCCGCATCGACATGGTGCCAGATCTTATATTTCTCGCAGATCTGTGATATGGCACTTATATCGTCGATAGCTACTGTACTCGTTGTTCCGAGAGCAGTGACTACACAACAGGGAGTAAAGCCCTTGTCTATGTCTCGACGTATCTGGGCCTCGAGTAAAGTTGGATCTAATCGCTGTCCGGCATCAGTCTCTACCTTAATAACATTCTTTCGTCCGATGCCCGCTATCAGCACAGCCTTTTCTATAGAAGAATGAGTTTGTGTACTACAGTAAACACGTAGACCAGATGGGACACCTTCTTCATTAGCTTTAAAGTTAGTGACGCGCTCGCGCGCACTTATTATGGCCACCAAAGTAGCTGTAGAGGCTGTGTCTTGTATGACTCCTTCCCATGCTTGTGGTAGTCCCATAGCATCTCGCATCCACTCCAGCATACGTTGTTCTAGTTCTGCAGCTGCTGGAGAAGTATCCCATATCATGCATTGAGCGCCTATGGCTGCGGTGATCATCTCTGCATATACAGACTCTACACTACTATTAGCAGGAAAGTAGGCATGGAAGTTAGGATGCTGCCAGTGTGTTATGCCTGGCAAGAATAACTTCATAGAGTCAATGATTTCATCTATAGACTTTCCACGATCAGGTATGCCACTAGGTATCTGATTATAAATCTCTTTGGGTGCTACCTGAGACTTGACTGGGTATGATTTGAGATCTCGATAGTAGGCATCTATCCATTCGATGACCTTAGAGCTGTGTTTTTTGAAATCCTCTTTTACAAGCATGTGACTAACATACACAATTCATAGAAGATGATTTATTCTAGAAGTTGAATTCTCAGAGATGGACAGATGACCAGAGCGAAACTAGATTGCTTATAGATTCAGCCAATAATTTACCTTGACTACTACGCCTCTGTTTTTTGGTGCCCAGATATCTGTAGCATAGTTGTCTGTATATACGATAAAGAGATCGCTAAGAGGCTTAAAGCGCCACTGCAGTCGACTATTGATGTTGAAATTTTCAGCTTGAGTATTGTACTGTAAGAATGTAGTCCAGAAAATGTTTCTGGAGAAGTTAATCTCCATACGTGAGCTTATTAAGAAAAGCTCAGTTTCTCCAAAATCTCCAGGGAAGGTCAGTTCATTAAAGACAAAGTTAAACGCAAAGTTACCCCACGGTTGTGTTCTGTATTCTACTCGTGCTGCATACTCCGTTCTATCACCGTTAAAGAATCCACCATTGAGGAAGCTCAGGCCATAGTTGAAGTTTTTTCGCCGGTCGCTATCATAACCTACTTCAAAGTAGTTGAAATTATATCGCCCTGCAGGCAGTGGGTCATCTTCGGTAAAGGCAAATGGTCGGATGAGTCCTTGGCGATCGTGATTGTAAGCAAAGGAAATGCCACTTGTATTAAAAAAGTTGAGCTCGTATGAAAGTATAGTCCGATTTTGGATAAGGTTGAGGTCATCTCTGGTATAGTCCAGTATGTTGCGCCCGTTAAAGACATGCGAATTAATCGAGCTGCTATTCTCAGGAAAAATACGATAAGTAGCTGTTGTAAAGCCATGGTGAAAACCAATCTGAATAGTAGTATCAAGTTCGGCATCAAAATGATCTAATCTGGGGATAAAACCCACATCAGATCTGTAATTATTTCCTACTCCTGCGAGGTTAGAGTAAAAGCTAAAATTTCTGGTATCACGACCTATGGCTACATTATAGAAGTAGTTATCATCCGTAAACTCTGGCGACCATGATAAGCCAAAGCCTGCGATGCCTCTCCACTTACTATCGTTGGAGAGATAGGTATATTCTACCCCTCCGACACGATTATAATCATTGAGTGGGTTTCCATCTTCAGTAGTGCTTTGGCGATTATGGAAATATCCTTTTAATTGTGATCTGCCAAATACCTGTTGATTTAGAGAAAGTGAAGTATAGTTCTGACCAGAAAACTCATCAGTTTCTCTAGTTTGTAGATTCATCACCCCGATCCGCAAGTCTTTATTCACATTACCAGATATGCGTGCTCCATATGTGATAGGTATCGGAGCACCATCTTCATCTAGCCCGATACGCCGTGAAAAGAATGGCCTCATAGGGGGAATGCCTATCTCACTGAAGATGTCACTATTTTCTAAAAAGAAGAGTCTACGCTCTGGAAATCTGATATTGACAGTAGTTAGGTTAGTGACTTGTTCATCTACATCAACTTGAGAAAAGTCTGGATTAATAGTGAGGTCGAGATTGAGACTCGGCGTGATAGCAACTTTGGCATCACCTCCGACTCTGACATCGTTCACTGCATCTTCGCCGTCTTCTATATTTTTATTAGTCGATCCAAGTACATACGGGATGAGCGATATATTGGACTTCGAACTTTTAGGTACATCATCCCATACAAGAGCACCAGTATGTCCTAAGTCTATAGTCATAAACTGTACGGGTATAGGCACCCATGAGTGAAACTGATTTTGCGAGCTCAGACCTCGAGAAAAGTTGATGCCCCATTCTCCTTTCTCGGCATATCTCAGTGACTTAAATGGTATAGCCATCTCAACAGTCCAATAGCCATCATACACCTTTGCTTCAGAAAACCATGTCTGATCCCATGCTTGTGTAAAGCTACCTCCTCCTCCGCCGCCACCTCGTCGAAATGCTCCGCCGCCGAGCAATGCTTCGAACTGCACCCCAGCTGTATTCGTCACGAAGACAAAGCCATTAGTGGTTTCATTAAGTGGGTCGAGGTTCACATAAAAGACATCGCCACTCCAGATGTCGCCATTATCTCTCTTTAGCGTTGTCATGAGGACAGGATCTGGACTATGGCATTTGGCGGCGATATAGATGTACTGATCATCATAAGTGATCATGGCTTCTGTATTATACTCATCAGGTACTTTCTCTCCATCTATGGGTTCTGACATCCAAAAGTCTGTAGCCACCTCTGATACCGTCCATATAGTTTCATCTAAGATGCCGTCCACATTGATCTCTTCCGTAGACTTTTTGATATTGATCTTATAGTCTTCCTGATTGACGCGCTCAGACTGCGTAGATACCTTACCCACTGAAAGGCAGATAAGAACACATGTGAGTAGATAGGAGAATAAAAACTTGTACATATTATAAAAATACAAATGTATTCAATTATAGTCTTACAGCGTCAGAATTGACATGTATCGAGGCAGTATCACGTTAAGTCATCGTGTTTTTAAACGAAATAGACCTAATTTATCCAAGCAGTGCTTCCTGAGTGGAGAAGGGTTGGGTATATAACCTCTCTCCAGTAGCTCCATAGATAGCATTAGCTAGGGCGGCACCTATAGGAGGCAAGGAGGGTTCTCCAAGTCCAGTTGGATCTTCTCCATTATCAACAAAATATACATCGATATTATCAGGCGCTTCAGCGTGACGAATCAGTCTATACTGATGAAAGTTCTCTTGTTGAGGTTTGCCATCCTCAAATGTAAGAGCACTATACATCGCATGGCCTATGCCATCTACGATGCCTCCTTCGATCTGATTCTTAGCAGCTATCGGATTGATCACGATACCACAGTCAACTGCACAGTGTACTTGCTTAACTCTTGGTGTGCCATCTTCCATCACAACATCAAGTACTTGGGCCACATAACTATTATGACAGTAGTAAGCAGATACTCCTCGTGATACACCTGCCATATCTGTGCCCCAGTTAGATTTTTCTTTGACTAACCTGAGTACTCCGGCATATCTCTCTGGATCATAGTCATTTTTTTCTCCGACTGGATTGTCTTTTGCTCTTGCAAAAAGCTCTAGTCTAAAGTCTATCGGATCCTTACCTGCTGCTTCTGCCACTTCATCTAAGAATGATTGTTCTGCAGTAGCGATAAAATTAGATCTAGGTGCTCTCCAAGCACCTGTTGAGATATTAGATTCTTTGGTGTGATTTTCAGCTAAATAGTTATCTACAGCGCCTGCAGGATATCTGTCAGCGAAAACAGGACTTCCGTGTGTCCCAGCACCTCTGACATGGAAGGCTACGAGGTTACCATCGTCATCAAGGCCAGCTTTATAGGTTACCTTGTAAGCTGGCCTATAGGTACCCTGTGTCATATCTTCTTCACGTGTGTAGATCAAGTTGACAGGAGCTCCTATCTTCTGCGAGATGACTGCGGCTTCTGTACCAAAGTGTCCATACAGCCTTCTTCCAAATCCACCACCCATGCGCGTCATCATGATTTCTACGTTATCTTCTGGGATACCACATACCGCAGATACAGTAGGCCTTAGAAACACTGGAGTTTGGATGGGACCTTCTAGATAAGCCTTGTCACCTGATACATCAGCGTAAAAGTTCATCGGCTCCATGGTATTATGTGCTAAGAACGGCGCTGAGTATGTGCGCTCCACGATTTGGGAAGCATTTGCGAAAGCGCCATTTACATCACCATCATGTCTAGCAGCCTCTTTAGCAGGCTGGTTCATGAAGTCAGATAGAGTTTGTTCGTGATCACTGCTGCTCTCACTTGGAGTATCCTGTACCCAGTCTATTTTCAGTGCCTTTTTGGCTTTCATCACTTGCCATGTACTGTTGCCGACTATCGCTACCAACTTAGGAAATGCATTGACATCTGACCACTGCTGGGTAACTCCTTCTGGCTTCACATCGATCTCAAAGATGTCATCTATACCAGCCATGTTTTTTGCCTGGCTAGAGTCCATAGACTTCAGCTGCATCCCAAAAGCCGGCGGATGAATGACCGTAGCATACTTCATCCCGGCCTTCTTGGTGTCTATCCCGAAAAGTGGCTTACCCATGACGATATTAAATCCATCTACATTGCGAGTATCTGTCCCTATGATGGTGAAGTCCTTAGGGTCTTTTACTGGTAGCTCTTCTGGTATCTCTATATCAAGTGTCGAGGCTATAGAGGCTACCTCTCCATAGGTCTTACTTTGCCCTGAGGCTTTGTGGTGGATCACGCCTTTTTCCGTAGTACACTCCGATGGGTTTACCTCCATCTGCTTGGCGGCGGCATGCACTAATAGATGTCTTGCTTTTGCTCCTGTCTGTCGTAGTCCTGGCCAACCAAATCGTATAGATTGGCTTCCTCCAGCTATCTGCCGTTCGAAGTTGCCACTTAGTCCGGCTTGTTTGACAACCACATCAGCCCAATCACAGTCTAACTCTTCTGCCACAATCATGGGCATAGATGTCTTGACATTTTGACCGATCTCAGGATTAGGGGCCATAATCGTGATGACACCATTATCTCCGATAGATATAAATCCATTCATCTCCGTCCAGCTCGATGGAGTATCGTGTTGCGGTTCTACGAATGCAGGTCGCTTTGGCTCTGTCTTGCAGCCATAGGTAAACCCAATCATCAACCCACCTCCGGCAAGAGCACTTACCTTGAGAAAAGACCTTCTGTTCTTTGATATATTATGAGACATGATAATTATTCTTTATGGTGGGACTAAAGGTTTTTGGATGCAGTTTTCACCGCCTTTTTTATCCGAGTATATGTGCCACATCTACATATGTTGCCATGCATGGCCGCACTGATTTCTTCGTCTGTAGGATTACTATTCTCTTTGAGCAGAGCAGAGGCGGTCATGATTTGACCTGCTTGACAGTATCCACACTGTGGCACATCGTGCTCTATCCAAGCTTGTTGGACGGGATGAGATCCGTCTTCTGATAGTCCTTCTATAGTAGTAACTTTCTTTTCACTTACTGTGGAGATCGGCGTAGAACATGATCTTGCCGCCTTACCATCGACATGTACTGTGCACGCGCCACATTGGGCGATACCACAGCCATATTTTGTACCTACAAGTCCTAATTCGTCGCGAAGCACCCAGAGTAGGGGCGTGTCACTATCGACGTTCACGGTCTTTTTTTGACCATTGATGTTGAGCGTGTATTCTGCCATGATAAGTTCCTCAGTTTAGTATGACTCTCAAGTTAGCCATTACTACTGAGGTCGACAAAGGGTTTGCCTTAATTATGTGAGAACCCTATGCTTACTGACAGTTTACGTTGTGGAAGTTCTTTGATTTTTCACTTTGTCTTAAGACCTCTGAAGAGATATGCCATAGACTGAGATTATGCATTTCTTCCTGTGTAGCCTCTTTTTCGTAATTCTCGAGATATAAATATGGTGCCGACTATCGAAGGAAGTACCCACGGTATCGCCACTAGCGGTCCTGTAAATATGCCTCCAAAGAAAGTCGACCCTCCAAAAGCAAAGAAGGCCGTATAAGCTGCGATGCCAGATGTAACCATACCATTGATATGGGCGGCTAACCAGTTACCTTCATTCTGTAGTTTTTCGGTTGACCTAAGTAATAAGGGCAACTGAAGCAAACCCAACACTCCAAATATCAATAACAAGATCGAAGGTCCCTGAAGCTTTAGGAGTATACTCCATACAACTAGACCAGCGGCACTCAGGACAAGTACTGAGAGTATTACTTTCCTGATCTTAATAAGACTCGCAGGTATCTCTTTTTTGTACTTAGTGATGGCTACGGCATACCACAGTGGATGACCAGTGAGTATGGTAAGAAATCCAAGGAATGCTGTAGTGATATAGTCTTTCTGAATAAAATTAAGGAGGCTTAGGAGGGCAGCGCTGATCACTACACCCCACATAGTGTAGGTGTATATCATACCTACTTTGTTATGGAGTTTTCCACCTTTTTTAGCAAATAGTGGTATCCAAAAGATGATAAGGCTGATAGATCCAATAGCGATGTGTATGATGAGTAAGATACGGTCCAGAGCTTCCATGTGATATGATTTTGATACTAATCTAGTGTCCTCATGATGGTAGTGCTGATATCAGTGACTACTATCCAAAAGTTGGTACGGATGACAAGCTGACAGGATGATTATCAAGCTTTTTTTGACGAATGACAAGGTGTGTTATCGAAAAAGAGAGATATACTTTCGCGACACTGGTACAGTAGCCTTGTCCATATTATGTAGTGTAAGTTTGAGTCCTTGGGCATTGCCAGAGATCTGCTTGATACTACTTTGATTTACGAGGTAGGATCTATGACACCTGATGATCGAAGTGTCTGACAAGGCGTCAGCGATGTTTGACAAGGTATTGCGAAGCATCTCAGTTGCTACACCTTGAGACTCATTTACGTAAGTGATAGTGACATAATTTTGTTGAGCCTCGATGTATAAGATCTTATCTGGGTCGATGGTCCAAGTGGCGGTAGAGTTTTTAATCGGCAGGTCGATCGAAGAAGGTGTCTTGGATGTACTGACTTTAGGTTGGATGTTAGCGGCTATATTTTGATTTTTCTTGAGGAGCTGTATCATTTTGATCGCTCCAAAGATGGTGATAGGGAAGATGCCGATCAACAGCACACCCCGCAGCATGTACATCAGCCCCATCCAATAAAATGGCTGGTCCATAATCCATATGGTCATATAGATATAATTAGCGATGGCGATGAAGATCATCAGTACGACGATGTATAAGATCCACTTCCAAAATGTCCAACGCGGATGATCTCTATTGATCCCCACTATACGCGTCATGACCAGATCATACAGTATAGATGTCACCGCAGTAATGGTACCAAAGATCAGCGTAGTTTCGAGTTGATGATCAGCCGAGGCTATATCAAATGGCTTGAAGACATAGAGGATGAAAAAGATAAGAAGGCCCGACAGGATGCCATCTCTCAGGAGTGCCATGAGATGGTCTTCATCCGGATAGGGTTGAGTCAAAAATTCCTTTGCATTGGCTAGCATTATGTCGAAGATAACATGTTCAGATTTTTCACTTTCGTAAATGATGATTTTATACCTGCTCTCGGGGTGAGTGATTACATTTACCGCGATGAGCTTGATCATTTTGATTGAGATATAACAGGTATGGACCTAACACCGATATTTCTAAGTCTCAAACTGGCTTTAGTAACCACTGTGCTACTGGCTATAGTAGGTATACCCTTGGCAGGTTGGTTATCCATGATGAAGTTAAAGATCAAGCCTGTACTCGAGAGCTTGATCGCACTTCCACTTGTGCTTCCTCCTACTGTACTTGGGTTTTATTTGTTGATAGCATTTTCGCCTAATAGCGGGTTAGGAGCGTGGCTGGACAGTACCTTCGGACTGAGATTAGCTTTCTCATGGTCGGGATTAGTGATAGCGTCGATGATATACAGTCTTCCATTCATGGTACAGCCGATACTATCTGCTCTACATCATCAGGATAGAGATCTTATAGATGCTTCTTATCTACTCGGTAAGTCTCGTTGGCAAACCTTCAGATATATCTCTCTTCCTGCCGTAAAACCTTCTGTCATCACGGGTCTCATCTTAAGTTTTGCACATACTCTGGGAGAATTTGGCGTAGTGCTGATGATAGGAGGCAATATACCAGGTGAGACAAGGGTGGCTTCTATCGCTATATATGACCAGGTGGAGTTGTTGAATTATGATACGGCACACGTGTATGCTATGATTCTATTAGTGATTTCATTCGTTATACTTCTGATCGTCTATGCTTCTAATAACCGCTATCTAGTATCTGGAAGATGATATCTGTATCAATACAAAAGCAACTAGATGGAGCAGGTGGCAAATTCGATCTAGACTTCGATCTGCAGCTTGAGCAAGGATCTATAGTTGCGATCATGGGTCCTTCTGGAGCTGGCAAATCTTCGATCCTTAGGATGCTCGCAGGTATCTTACAGCCAGATAAAGGCATGATCAAACTAGGCGATAATCTATGGTTTGATCATCAGCAGAAGATCAACCTCCCTCCACAAAAAAGAGATGTGGGACTGGTATTTCAAAACTTAGCTCTCTTTCCACACATGAGTATCATCGATCAAATCAGATATGCCCAAAGCTCAAGTAGTGATGCTGAGATAGAAGAGCTACTGTCTTTGATGGATCTGTCTAGTCTTCGATCAAAAAAACCTGCAAGTCTTTCTGGAGGGCAACAGCAGAGGGTGGCATTAGCGAGATCGATCATCCAGTCACCACAACTTTTGTTGCTCGATGAACCACTATCTGCACTGGATTATGATATGAAGGATCAGATGAGGTCATACATCAAAAAAGTACACCATCAGTATGGCATGACCATTTTCTTGGTATCTCATGATCGTCAGGATGTCCTGGACTTATGTGATTACGCTTTTTACCTAGTCGATGGAAAAATCACACGACAGGGTAAGCCCGGTGAACTTTCTGAGATACAGAAAGTAAGTGCTATAGGGATAGTAACTCACAAGCAAGAAGAAGAGGATTATACTCTCCTTACCATAGAGTGTGATGGTCACTTAAGTACACTGAAGCTGACGGATGCAGATCACATAATAGTAGGAGATATGATAAGTTTGTCAACTATAAATGATTAACTCTATTACTATAGGTATTATGAAACATATTACTATTATAATTCTTTGCTTGATGATGACGCATTGTGCCGTTCAGTCTCAAGTAACCGAGCAATCAAAACCGATGGAAGAAAGTCTACCATATGCTAGTATACCTGAGTATCCGGATACTTATACCGCAGGTACTTCACTAGGAAGGCTCGTAGATGCCTTGGGATTTAGATACTATTGGGCCACAGAAGGACTCCGAGATGAAGACCTAGATTTTGATCCAGGAGGGGATAATCGCCCTCCAAGGGCAGTGCTAGAGCATCTGCATGGTTTGTCTAATACAATCCTTAACGCACCCTCTCGCAAACCCAATGTCAGGCCATCTACAGGTACGCCTGAAACCTGGGAAGAACTGCGCAAGCAAACCCTTCTTAATATCAAGCAGGCTAGCGATCTTCTTAAGGCAAGTTCTGATGAAGACATAGCTAGTTACAAAGTTGTATTTAAGCGTGGTGAGCGCGAATCTGCCTTTGACTTCTGGCACATGATCAATGGGCCTATCACAGATGCTATCTATCATGTAGGACAGATCACCTCCTATAGAC
>CAYYBR010000150.1:0-10705 GCA_964470035.1 uncultured Saprospiraceae bacterium | reverse complement strand
TTTCCCTTCTTCATCTAAAATGATCCCTCCTTCTGGATCATCATCCATCGGTAAGTCATCCTCTTCATTAGTAAAAGAACACCATAAAGTCTCATCCCTGGAAATACATCCGTCATCATAGACAACTACAAATTCATATGTCCAACATCCGCGAAGAGGAATAACTGATTGTACTCCTTTAACCACACGAGGCCGACTGTTCTTTTGACTTATAACCCATCTCATAGATGCCACATTACCAGAAGGTGGTATAACACCTTCGAGTATACCTTTCTTAGAATTATATCGAATGGAAACTTCCGGACAAGTCCGATAGTCATAACAACCAACACTAACTTCACAACAAAATGTCCCATCATTGAGAAGAAGATCACCTCTACAAAGCACCTCTCCATCGTCTCTAATTTCTACTGCAGTAGTTGTACCATTTCTATATGTAAAACAACTTCTGAGCTTTACCTCATATACGCCGGATTCTAAATCATTAGGGAAATCATCGCCATCACCTTGACCATTTCCGTTAGGTTGTGCAAAAAAGGTAAGTTTCTCAAATTCATCAAGAGGTACAGCTCTTTCTGGGCTCACAGCCACAACTTCACCACCTTGACATAAAACCCATTCATATGACACCAGTATAGTGGAAGTCACTTCACCTGTGGTAATAAAGACATCTATCCACTCATTAGAGTTATCAGTAAGAATTGGGGGGTCATCACAATTATCTTGCAGACCATCAATTTGCAGTACTTGAGTTTGAGCGCTGCAATACATGAATGGAATAACCAAGATCAACAGCAGAGCTTTAAAGCTTTTTTTCATAATTTATTTTTTAAAATTTTACAATCACACATAATCAAAAAAACAGTTCACAAACATTATGCACAACCCAAATCTATACATAGCTATTTGAAACAAGAGGAGGCAACTAATCGATGTAATAGATATGATAACAACTGTACATCTATCCCTAATAACTGACCTTACATGCCTATCGTTTTTTCAAATAATTGAAGATGCAGTGATTGATCTAATCGGAAGAAACGATCACGATAGAATGACTTCAATAGAACTACAGGCAGCTCATTGCAAAAGACAATTGTTATACATGGCACCAACACAGACACGATGTAGCACCCTACTCTACTCTCTACGATACAGGCCTTTATCCAGCAGATTCTAAATCAGTTATATCAGTTATACTCAGCCTTATGTCAACAACAAGGATAATACAATCCAGCAGTGCCAGATGTCATGGACCCATCTCTGCATCTCACAGAAACTCCAACATCCAAATAACAACCGTCGAATTCAATTATGGGATTACGAGAAAATTGATTTGTTCCTTCTACATAATTAAATGAACCATTGTTGGGATCTACAGACCATATTTGAGAAGCATCATCCGGGCCAAGATAAACTAGCCTGTATCTCGCAAAAGGAACACAATATTCATTAAGCCATTCTACATGAAATATGAAGGGCCCTCCAATCCTACAATGAGTCTTTGATTTATGGAAACCTGATGGCAAGGCTTTATTGAATTCAGATTCTTCAAAAAGCTCCGCATCTTGAAATACACCTTGCTCTTTAACTATCTGATCTCTTTGATCAATAAATTCTTGCTCATCATTAAAGTGGTCTTGGCATGATGTAATGAGCAGGGCCGCTATAACAACTAAGAAAGGATAACTAGTCTTCATATAAGTTTAATTTTACTTAAACCTAAATAAGTCTATTTTATAAAATGAGTTTATATAACAACTGGCTTATACAAGACAACAGATGATCAACTAGAATAACAAACGGAAGGCAGGGCTAGTACAACGTTAGACTCTTTAAAACCTCGTGGAAGTTCGATAATCTCCGTTGAGCAACTGGTAAAATTTGATCTGTAGCCAATCGTATTTGTTTTTCTCTGCGGTTATACTGTCTCAGAAAACGTAAATTGACTATATGTTTATGATGAATCCTAAAAATGTATTTTTCGAAGATGAGTCCGACGAAGGCAAGATAGACTTGTAGTAACCTAGATTCTTTGTTGTTAGCGTTTTTCTTCCATCTGAAAGATGGATCCAACAGCATGTCCCATCAGCAGTAAGGCAGACAACCTCAGATAGATCAACATAGGATCTCCCATAGGTTTCAATGATAGCAAAAAGTTCAATATTAGAATCTACGTAGTTCATACCCTCTCAGTTTATATGGCGATTTTTCTTACATCTTTCAATAGTGCTTCTGCTTGTTTTCGAAATTCAGAATCTCTCGAAATCAGTTCTTCAAGTATTTTTATACAGTCAGTTTTTTCATCTGCTTTCAAGAGTGCTAATGACTTATACCAAAGTGCAATATCCAGAAAGCTAAAATCTTGATTATCAATTATCCTATCATATTGATATACTCCCTTATAGGGCTCACCAGACTCCGTATATGCTACACCGATAGCTAGGATAAACTCTGACGTTAGATCATCTTTCTGCTTATGATAGTTCTCATACTGAATGATAAATTCATCATACATCTTTTCTTGATAGAGACGACCCAATTCAAACAATGACTTTTGAGTACCACTTCTAGTCACACTATTGTATTCATATGGTTCATGATATTCGGCGTATAGTTCCGTGGCATCCAAAGAAGAAGTTCTTGAACTTTGGAAGAAGAAGAAAAGAGCAGTGAACAAAGCCACCAAAACTACAAGGGCGAGGGCTATTTTCAGTCTATTATTAGTTACGGCCAACTTTTCACTTCCGAAGTGAACCTTGTGTATGTCTTTGAGTTCTCTCCTCAGCATTTCATACCCAAATGCATCAATAGATTTCACAACTTCTGCATGCCTGTCTATCTCTTTGGGATCTATTCTTCCTTCAAATTCGTTCTTCAGGCTATTGATGCCTTCATTTGAAGCATCCTCCAATATTCTTATATCTAGTTCTTGTTCTAATAATTTATCCATAGGGTTCTTTATAGGGCATTTTAAATGCTATCGCCTTAAGTTTTTTAAGGCATCTCGATTTCTTATTTTTAGCAACTTGCTCATTAGCTAGTCCTAATTCTTGTGCGATGGCATTCATCGATAAACGATGGAAGTAAAAGAGATGTAACACTCTCTGACAATTCTCACCTATCTGAGAAAAAAGTCGCTTTAATTTCTTCTGTTTTTCTTCGATCTCTAGAGGACGAAAATCATCCTGTGATATCGATATATAGGCACCATCTTTAACAAAGTCATCAAATCTTTTTCTCTCTTTCAGCTTACTCATCCACAGATTTCTACAAATCGAAAACACATATGTTTTTAATGTACAGGATAGCTCGAAGTTCTTATCCCTAAGCTTCGCGTAGAGGACAATCATCGCATCCTGATAAACATCTTCTGCATCAGTCAGACTCCCATTATTCTTAAGTATGAAAGTCTTGATGAAGGGATAGTACTTAACATAAATCTTCTCGATAGCACGACTTCTCACAGCCAGATCTTCTGACCGCACCTCACCAATGACGTCTGTATCATTATCACCCATCACAATAGTTAATAGTTTATTACTCGAAAAGGTAACCAATAAGATCCAAGGTAGTAGGAGCCAATAGTTATCACTTATTGTCAGATGTTATTCACTTATTTATTTATGCCCTCAATGGTTACCTTTTGCTTCTAAGAAATATTAAGTTAGAGATAGATATAAACATTCGACATCAAACAGAATCTAGAAAACGTACAAATCTGAGAGACATGAATAAGTTAATAACACAACTATTATCGGCCCTAATCTTAATACTCTGGTTTAGCACCTATGCTTTTGCCCAACCAAAATTGGCTGCAGGAGCTGACCCTGAAGGAACTCTTATAGGGTGTGCAGATTTATGCGTAAAAAACATGGTAATCGAAGTACCAATCGCGAATCTTCATCTGTATGCTCCTCAAGGAAACGGTGATCTAGAGTATTTCCCTAGGTCCTTACCAAGAATGTATCTCAGAACAACAATTTTAGGAGAAGAAAGCATCGTACTACTCAAAAGGTTTGTCTATAGGCCTGAATACAGTAATCATGTACCCGTATTTGTGGCTACCACAAATGTATCTGTGAATGTTTGTGATATCTGTGGAGTTCATGGAACAGATATTAATTCTACTACAGTATTTATGGAACTTCTCACTTTGGTAGATGGAAGATATCGTACATACCCAGCTTGCACCTATACCGCGCAGGACGAGATTTTCTCTTGTCTTATGGTTTCGTCTCTGAATTGCAATAACATCATGTGTGACGAGGACCAATTAACTAAATCAGAGCAACAACTCTATGTCTATTGTGGACCTGACGGATGCACAGCAGACAACCCCAATGGCGCGGAAGATGATAATGAAAAAGCAATGGATATCCTTTCCGAAATAGACATAAATATTCTACAAAGTCCTGTTAGCAATACCCTGACAATTACGACAAAGGATCCATTAGGAGCCGTAGAAATAACGATAGTAAATACATCTGGCCAGGTTGTAAAAAGACAAACGACCAATAAACTTATCAATAGGCTTGACCTTGATGTGAGTGACCACCCTCAAGGATTGTACTATATGCATGTCAGTCATGGGTTATCACGCACAGTCAAGAGTTACATAAAACAATAAGGCAGATAAGTTATGTAGAGGCTTTAGAAGTTCATTATGATCATATAACTCGGATTTGAGACTACGGATACAGTGTTCACTATTCATGCTTTGTGCTGGATTATCCTTCAGAACTGTATCCGCACAAGTTTCATCATATGCTCAGCTCACTGCAGATTCATTACTTGCATTAGCAAATGAGAAATGGGATGAGACGAAATATGAAGAAAGCAGCAATCTATATCTGTTAGCACATGAGAAATATGTAAATCAGGAAGATTATAAAAACGGTGTTGAATCCATCAACTATGCTAACTATATCGACTATGTACTGCTGAAAGATGTTATTCGATTCAATAAAAACGCACTAACAGCATATGAGTTGGGCAGTAAGTATTTAGAACCCAACTCACCTGAGTATATATATGCACTAGAACAATATGCCACCAGCCAATATAGTCTTGCCAACTATCAAGATGCGATCCATGTCTACCAGCAAATTTTAGATGCAAAAGTTAGTCTGGACTATGACAACCTTGCAATAAATAATACTCGAAAATCTTTAGCTAATTGCTATAAATTCCTCGGTGACAAAGAAAAAGCACTACTCTATTATAAAAGTGCCGTCACAGCTAATGCAGCTGATAAGGCAGAATACCTCTATGGTTTTGCTCGACTTCAAGAACATCTAGGCAATGTAGAATCTGCTCTTGACTACATAAATCAGTGTATCAGTGGATTGAAATACGTCAGATCCAAACAAAAAAGAGTACTGTATTTGCTTACAGCTTCGGAGATGCATAGTAATACAGGCAATTTTTCAAGAGCAGATGAGTATCTTAGAAGGGTTAGTCAGATAAAACTTGATAATAATTACTATAAGATATTTCGACTTGAAAGTTCAGGAAAGAATCTTCAGCTTAAGGAAAAGCATCAAGAAGCCCTTCATCACTTCCTCGAAGCTCAGGCATTAGCTGAAGAGTCAGGATCAAAAAACACATCTTCTTTTAAAAGTAAAAGGTACAAGTTGATCTATGAAAGCTACCTCGCTCAAAAGGACACTTCAAACTGTATCAAAATCATCGAAGGGGCGCTCCTCGCTAATCAAATCAATAATACTGAGATCAGTTTAAGTAGTGCGTCTGACTATACTAATAAACTAGAAACCCTTTTCTATCTGAAAGAGTACACACGATTCGTCCATGAGGCATATCTCAAGTCTAAAGAACTCAATACTCTAGACAAGGCTTTCGAATTAAGCTTATTAACTCTTGAAGTCATCATCAACTTACGACAAGAACTCAGCTCTCAAAACTCAAAAACGGGACTCCTAAGCAATAATGAGGAAGTCTTCGCAACAGCTGTAGACCTTGCTTATGAACTACACCAGAGAACTCAGAAAAAATCCTACCTCAAAAAGGCATTTACTATCATAGAACAGAATAAGGCCCTTCAGTTGCTCGAAACCATAAATAATGAGGTGGCCCAAAAATTTGCCTCACTACCTGATTCGATAGTTACTTATGAACGAGAACTTACACTATCTCTAAACCAGGTAAAAGAGATATATCTAGATGATAACAATAAGGCAAGTATCAAGAAGAGAGCCAAGAGTAGAATCGATGAATTGGAAGTAGAAAAAGATCGTCTCAAATACCGCATAGAAAGAGACTACCCGAAGTACTACAAACTGAAGTACGCGGTTCAAAATCTATCATATGAGACTATTACAAGAGACATACTTAGTGATAATCGCGCCATAGTAGAATACTTTGTAACTGATAAGGACATCTATTCTCTTGCTCTTCATAAAGCAGATATATCCATGTTCAAAATCGAGAAGAGTGATCTCATGAGTGAATCCATCAAGGTTTTATCAGAGATCTTATCACGACCTCCAAGCTCAAAGAATGCTCGAGAAGAGTACTCGGCTTTTTTAGAACATGGCAGTACACTTTTTAATCTTCTCTTAAAAGAACAATTAAACTCAATTCATAACAACCCAGCTTCTCTTATAGTTATCCCTGACAAAGAGCTTGCTAATTTACCTTTTGAGATTTTAATACAGGAAGTACATGACAGAAATGGCTACCGACCAAAAAACATCAGGTACGTATTAAACGATTACACCCTCTCCTACCAATATTCCATCCAACACGTACAAAATCTGGCAGAATCATCTGTTACCGATAATTCAATTTCTTTTGCAGGATTTGCTCCTACATTCTCAGATAATGAAAGTGTAAGCACACGAAATTGCAGTGACTATGAAATTAAAAATTTAAGTTGTACAGAAGATGAAATCAATGTCCTGCTTGACCATGTCAATGGCGAGTCATATAATTCGACAAATGCAAGTATTGACAACTTTATAAATACAATCGATCGAACCGATATCATCCACCTCGCCACTCATGCGTGTTTAGATACCATAAGTCCTAACCTAAGCCGTCTTTATTTCAGCGATGGCGATATGACCATGTTGGACTTAAACTCTTATAAAATGAATGCAAAACTCGCTGTACTTAGCGCTTGCGAAACAGGTATAGGAGAGTATATATCGGGGGATGGCATACGTAGTTTGGCATGGTCATTCATGGAAGCAGGCTGTAAAAGTACTGTTATGAGTATGTGGTCTGTAGATGACTGTACCACTTCAAAGCTAATGGAGTTGTACTATGTAAATCTCAAAAAAGGACAACATAAAGATGCTGCTCTACATAAGGCCAAACTAGAGTTCTTGCGTACTATGGATGCGAGCAAGCAGCATCCCTTCTATTGGTCATCATTCATCACTTATGGGAGCATGAAGCCGATTTTTCCTGTAGACCAATTAAAGCTACCCAAGGTGATGGCAGGATTACTTTTAGTTTCTCTTTTATTTTTTTACTTTTTCAAACCCCTAAGAGTTGTTAAAAATTAAAAAATGAAAAACCCTTCAAAAACCACAAAGCCCCTATCCGGGATTGGATAGGGGCAGTATACAAGTAAGTAAATCGCTTCTTTTATAAAATCAGTTGTAGCAAGAGCTACGAATCTTTAATCTCTCGATCTTTTCCTTCTTCTCCATGGCGCATCTATCTGCCAGTCACCTGCCATGATACATCCATAAGGAAGGATCTTGTCCACTACCTCGCCGAGACCAAACTCATTCATCTGATCTTGGACGTTCTGCGCATTCTTATATGCAGAAGGCATCTCAGATATGTCCACATGACCAGAGTAAAACCTTGCATCTATGCCTGCAGTCTCCTCAAGAAAGATCTCGGTGATCGTCTTCCCTACTTTCTTTCTGATGTGTGCAGACCTACTGATGTTTCTACCTGCTCCATGTGGAGCGAAGCCAAGGTTATTATCAGTCGTGTCTCCTTTCACAATCAAGATCGGTTCGCGCATATTAAGCGGCACTAATCTTAATCCATCTTTAGAGTCTGGCACAAACTTGTCATCAAGAGGTGTTGCTCCCTTCGCATGATAAAACTCATCTCCATCTTTAAAGACGAAGTTGTGTTCGTTCCAAAATCTGTCATGAGCATCTACTCCTATCTGCTGAGACACTTCTTGGTGTAAGACAGTATGGTTGAGTTTTGTCCACTCTCTGATAATCTGTAAGGCTTCCCAATACTCTTTGCCTTGCGGATGCGAGTATGGTATCCAAGCATTACCTCTTAAGGTCTTTGGAGATATCTCTCTTCTGAACTTCTCAGCGGCTTGCATACCTTGCTTATACAAGTGTGCGCCAAATCCTCTACTACCATGATGAGTAACCATGATCGTTTCTCCTGTATCTTCTGACTGGCCTACATACAAGAAGTGGTTACCATCGCCCTGAGTACCCAAGTGTGTTTTAGCGAGCCTCAAGCTCTTCTTACTCTTGGTATAGTAGTTAGCCTTTATCTTCTCTTCCAACTCAGCAGGAAAGTCAAACAATTCATGTTCTTCTCTTCCACCCCCTCCAAAGTGCGTTACTTGCTGTGCCCGATCTAAGACGATCTTAGGATCTATATGACCAAATGACGTCATCATCACTGAGCAGCAGATGTCAGCACTGTGCATAGCAGGGTGTATCGCATCCTTAGTTACAGCGATACCTCCAACAGGTATCTGCCCCGTTCCTCCTGTCGGGCATGCATCCGGCATTACGGCACCATTGACCACTGTCGGTGTGCGCATTAATTCGTCCATAGTTCGCTTGACGGACTCGACGTTAGCTTTTTCTTCTTCATTCTCTGCCCTGATGTTCATGTGATATGGGACGGGCTCTGAATGCGGATCCACATACACAGGTGCTACACCATCTAGGTAAGACGTTAGCTCTATGCCCTTAAGATTTTGAGCATTAGCAAACTCAAGTGCTTCCTTGAACCACCTCCCTTGGATGTATCCTAATTCGATGAGATCTTTTCCTGTGATTTTCATTGTTAAATAATTATGCTGCAATATATAGTCACTACTACGCAATATATTTGCGCAGTAAAAAGAATGCTAAAAGAAACACCGTGGCTACTAATAAAAATGCTCTAATAAGATATCGCACCATCGACAAGTGCTTGCAAAATCATTTACGAAAGTGGACACTAGAAGATCTGATAGATGCCTGCTCTGATGCGCTCTATGAATACGAAGGCAAGGATACCAATGTCAGTAAGCGAACTGTGCAGTTAGATATCCAAACCATGCGTAGTGATAAGCTGGGGTATAATGCTCCCATAGAAGCCTATGCGAAGAAGTACTATCGATACAGTGAGCCCAACTATAGCATCACGGATATACCACTCACTGAGATGGACTTAGATATCTTAACTGAGTCCATGGAGATGCTACGGCAGTTCAAGGACGTATCACTCTTCTCTGAGCTCAATGGTGTTATACAGAAATTAGAAGATAAGATCTATCGAGAGTCCAAAGACCAGACCCCTATCATCCACTTGGATAAAAACGAACAGCTCTTGGGATTAGAACATCTGGATACACTCTATCAAGGTATCCTCAAGAAGATGGTTCTTCGGATTAGCTACCAATCATTCAAAGCGAAGCAACCAAGTGATATCATCTTCACTCCCTACATCTTGAAAGAGTTCAATAATAGATGGTTCGTCGTTGGCAGGAAAGATGAAAGCGACCAGATTATGACCTTGGCATTAGATCGCATGCTTAGCATCACTTATGAACTCGACATACCCTATATCAAAGAAGACTTTGATCCTGATAGTTACTACGAAAACACCTACGGCGTAACAGTCTTAAGCAATCATGATTTGATGGACGTAGAGCTAAAGGTCGATGCGAAAAATGCACCTTATGTCATGACTAAGCCGTTTCACCCATCACAAGAAATGATCGATGAATATCCTGATGGTGCCATTCTAATTAGACTAAGAGTGCACCTGAATTTTGAATTTGAAAGACTTATCCTTGGATACGGCGAGGCGATAACTGTATTAAAACCAAGGAGATTAAAACAAAAGATCAAGAAAAAAGTAAGAGGGATGATAACCAACTATGGGTTATAATCATCCCTCTTTCTATTTATAATTGTGTTCTTATGCTAGCGCTTGTTCTCTATGCGCAAATTATCGTATCCTACCCTACTGAGTTCTATTTGTTGGTCTTTAGTTGCCTTCAAACTGAAAGATCCATCTAAGTCAGTTACGGTTCCATAGTTGGTCCCGACGACAACTACATTAGTACCAGGTACACTCTTTCCATCTTCTCCTACCACAGAACCTGACCAAACTCCTTTGGAATGATTATAAACGATATTGCCGATGAACTGCTTATTTTTCGGAGCAACCTCTCCTGCCACAATCGCACCTTGCGCACTGTTGTCAGGATTTCGCTTCGACTGATCCAACTTAAAGGTGATCGGCATCATCATAGTAGAACTTACGGTACGCCCCCTTTGAGTGCCTGCTTTAAATCCGGGAGCTTTGGTAATGACACGTATAGCTTCCTGATCCACAGCTTTTCCTAAGCTATTCAAAGCTTTGGCATTTGATATAGACCCATCTCTTTCGATGTCAAACTGCACTTTCACCGTCCCTTCTATTCCTGCGTTTCTAGCCTGTGCAGGATAACGTATCTCACTCATCACAT
>CAYYBR010000149.1:0-10772 GCA_964470035.1 uncultured Saprospiraceae bacterium | reverse complement strand
ATATTGTTTCCGTCTGTCTTTTTAAGCTATATATGGTGATCTATAATATAGTGTGTTTCCAACCCTTCACACTGATAAGGATCCATGAAGATTTAATGGTGGCTATAGCGAAGGGGTTCCACCTCTTACCTTTCCGAACAGAGAAGTTAAGCCCTTCAGCGCCGATGGTACTGCTACGGTGGGAGAGTAGGTCGTTGCCAATTTAATATAAAAGCTCAAGGAGTAATCCTTGGGCTTTTTTTGTTTGTAGATATCTACCCATTAGTGCCGCGACCAACTGGATCGCAGGCTACAAGAAGCCAATGAAAGAGAGTAGGTCGTTGCCAATTTAATATACGCCTGAGCTCGATTAAGTGAAACTTAATTGATTGTACCAGAGTACAATCATGAAGGTGCCGCAACCAACTGGATTGCGGATTTCAAGGAGTAATCCTTGGGCTTTTTTTGTTTGTAGAGATCTATCCATTAGTAGACTAGAATTCGTTAATTACGCAGAAGCGGTTTACTGACTTCGAAGCGCCTGAACTTGGTTACTGATTATGCCAGAGCATGAACATAAAGGTGCCGCGACCTACTGGATCGCGGGCTCACGGGATGCCTATGAAGAGAGTAGGTCGTTGCCGATTTAATATACGCCTGAGCTCGATTAAGTGAAACTTAATTGATTGTACCAGAGTACAATCATGAAGGTGCCGCAACCAACTGGATTGCGGATTTCAAGGAGTAATCCTTGGTTTTTTATTTGTATGATAACGTGTGACTATTCAAAAGAAAAATTGAGCAAAGAAATGAAAATCTACAACTCAGAAATTTTGATGTTTGTGCTCCTAATGCTATTAAGTGGTGCCAATCTAAGGGGCCAGAGAGAAAATATAAAAATTCATTGTGAAAGTCTCGAAATAGTTGACTGCCTGAGTGAGGAGGTATTACTGGTCTTAGAGGATGGACTATTTGAAGAAACTTGTTCTGTTGTATTAGAGGAAGAGGTGGACTACAATTTGGGTTTGTCGATATCATTAGACAGAAAAGGCCAGATTTCCTTAACCGATTATACTTGTTCTTTACCTGATGGATGCGCTGCGAGCATGCTTAGATTGCTCGAAGAGTATTTTCTTATCCGTTCGGTTAATCAGTATTCTGAATTGAAGAAGATTGATTTTAGTCTTAAATATAATTACCTATATGGAGGATTCGAATTTGTTAATCAAGAGGACGATAGTTACAATAGTGTATCTTATTTTGGCAAATGCAAAACATCGAAATGTTCAGACAAAGAGTTGCATAAGTATGTTGAAGAGCAACTTTCTTATCATACTAAAAAGTCAGTTTCTCAGATATCATTGAGTGCTGTAGCCATAGGTTTCAGAGTAAATGAAGATGGATCTGTTTCTGATGTAAGAGTTTTAAATGGGAAGACAAAGGAGTTAGATCAGATTGCTATCCAAATAGTATTAGACATGCCTAATTGGACACCAGCATTAAAGAATGGAAAAGAAATAAGTGAGCTTAAACTAGTGAAGATTAGTTTCTTAGGTAGAGTGCCTTATTAATTGGATCCCTTAAATTAGATAAATGTCAATAGTTTTTTGTGCAAAGAATTTTCAGACTGAATTAAGTAACAAGTATATCTCTTTTAAAAGGATTGCTTGAGCTAAAGGGGTAATTAGATTATGATGATTAGAACTAGTCTTTTCCTATGGTCACTGACATTTATTACCAACAGTTTGACTTCTCAATCGAATGGGTCAAAGATGTTATGTGTTGACAAGGAGTTATCGACTTGCCTAACTCAAAAGCTGAGTTCTACTCTAACACCGATTATAGAAATTTCAGATTGTCTTGAAGACCAGGTGAAACTGATAGATCTCAAATTGAGATTTGTTGTGGATACTTCAGGATTTCTCGTCTACAAATCATTCTTAGCTCCATTCACTTTGCCCTGCTACAAGAATCTAAAATCGGAAAGTAAGGTTTTTCTAAATGAGCATGTTGTAGATGTTAATGACTCATCATCAGTAGGAGAGATGACATTGAAACTCAGCTATAATAAAGAGAGAGCAAAGAAGCTTGAAGAAGAAAATAGAGGGCCAACTGAAGAAATATTGAGTTCGATGGAGGTCTACAGTATGTTCGATGAACCGCCGCTTTTTGGTGGATGTAAGGATAAGGCCTGCTCTGATGAAAAGCTGATACACTTCATTCAGGAAAATATGGTATATCCTCTAGAAGCTCGTAGAAAAGGAATACAAGGCATAGTATACGTATCATTTATCGTCAACAAACAAGGTAAAGTAGAAGAAACTAAATTAGTTAGAGACATAGGAGGTGGTTGTGGAGAAGCAACTTTAAAAGTTGTCAATGCTATGAATGACTTAGAAAATAGTTGGTCCCCTGGCCTAATCGCTGGTAAAGCCGTAAGAGTATATTACACTTTGCCTGCCACTTTTATGCTAGAAGAGAAGAAAAAGAAATAATACTGTTCAGTAGCTTTCTAAGAATTAAGGCATAGTATCAAGTCCGAATATAATGTCAGGCTGCTCGAACTGTACGATATGCTTGCGTAACTTAGCTCATCATGGATACATCAGCAAAAAAATGGATGATTGAACTTGTTTGGTGGATGACTACTGCAGTGATAGCTGCCTTGATAGTGCTACCGATCCTGCAAGCAGATATAGAGTTTCCTTGGCTTATTTATAATGTGATCTATATCATCGGAGCCATCACCTTAGTAAGATGGATCTTTTCGTTGCATCATCATCCTCTGGCTACATCGAAGGTATTTAAGACCGTCATGATCTTTTTGGTACCGTTGATTTTTTTTCCAACGCTCGAAGGGATACACGACTTTCTGGAGTTCTGTGATCAAGAAGGCCTTCAGAAGCTGATGCCTCATCTTCAACCTGAAAGTCAGACAAAATACATGCGTTATATCAAGGCAGAGTATGTACTAGCTGCCGTAACATGTTTTATCGGAGTTTTTGCGATGATCATCAAGATGATTAGATCTTTGTGGAGACAATCAAAGTTTGATACCATATGAATCCAAAAGAAGAATTTGATGCCTATCGCGCTAAGATGAACGAGCGCCTACTCGGGCACGGGCATAAGAATCTCAATCGGTTTTTTAACCTCGACACGAATACGTATAAAGATGGAGCTCTAGATCTAAAGACCAAGGAGCTGTTAGGACTGGTAGCCTCCATGGTACTGCGTTGTGACGACTGTATCAAATATCATCTTGGTACAGCCTATGAAGTAGGTGTTACTAAAGATGAGCTATATGATGTGTTTATGGTAGCCAATCTTGTAGGTGGCTCTATATGTATCCCGCATACTCGCAGAGCATTAGAATACTGGGAGTCACTAGAGGCTGCATAAGGAGCACATAATCTTATCTTAGCGTTAGCTTTAAGAGTTCAGATAAATCATGAAAAGAGTACGAATAAAGGAGGTGCTAAGATCACCTTCACTTGGAGAAGATATCACAGTGTGTGGATGGGTTAGGACCTTCAGAAGTAATCGGTTTATAGCGCTCAATGATGGAAGTACCATCAAGACACTACAATGTGTCATAGACTTTGAGACTGCTGATGAAAATGAACTTAAGAAGATCGCTACAGGTGCAGCGATGAAGATACATGGTGCACTTGTAGAATCTCAAGGTGGGGGACAGGCAGTAGAGGTCCAAGTAAAAGAGTTCACCATCATGGGTGAAGCAGATCCTGAGAAGTACCCACTTCAGCCTAAGAGACATAGCCTCGAGTTCTTAAGAGAGATCGCGCACTTACGTATGCGTACCAATACTTTCAGTGCAGTATTTCGTATCCGGCATGCTGCAGCCTTCGCTATCCACAAGTTTTTTAATGATCGTGGCTTCGTATATATCCATAGTCCGATCATCACAGGCTCTGACGCCGAGGGGGCTGGAGAAATGTTTCAAGTAACGACATTGGACCTCGCTAATGTGCCAAAGACGGATGACGGTGCTGTCGACTTCAAGCAAGACTTCTTCGATAAGCAGACAAACCTAACTGTTTCTGGTCAGTTGGAAGCAGAGTTAGGCGCGCTAGGATTGAGTGATGTATACACTTTTGCGCCAACCTTTAGGGCTGAAAACTCTAATACATCAAGACACCTGGCCGAATTCTGGATGATAGAACCAGAGATCGCATGGGCAGATATCCATGATGATATGGACTTGGCAGAGGATATGCTTAAGTACATCATCCAGTATGTTCTGGATAGCTGCAAAGACGATTTGGACTTTTTGGAAAACCGATTACTCCAAGAAGAAAAGAGCTTGCCACAGCAAGAACGCAGTCCTATGGCACTGCAACAAAAGCTGAAGTTTTGCTTAGATGAGGCTTATGAGCGCCTCACCTATACTGAAGCCATCGAGATCCTCATGAGGTCCAAGCCTAATAAGAAAAAGAAATTCCAATTTGTTATAGAGGAGTGGGGTGCTGACTTACAATCTGAGCATGAGCGCTACTTGGTAGAGAAGCATTTTAAAAAGCCTGTGATCTTAACTGGATATCCCAAGGAGATCAAGGCCTTCTATATGAGACTCAATGATGACAACAAAACCGTCGCGGCCATGGATATCCTTTTTCCAGGTATCGGGGAGATGGTCGGTGGTTCTCAAAGAGAGGAGCGTCTGGATGTCCTCAAGGCTCGGATGAAAGACTTCGATATCCCTGAGCACGAGATGGACTGGTTTTTAGATACACGTCGCTATGGGACTTGTCCACATTCGGGATTTGGATTAGGCTTTGAGAGGATGATCATGTTCTTGACGGGGATGTCTAACATCCGAGATGTAATTCCATTTCCTCGATATCCTGGAAATGCGGAGTTTTAGTCACCAATAGAATTCTAGTTTCTAAGGAATTCTTTAGGTATGTCAAGGTGTAGATAAGGCACTAGTCTTGGGTCTACCATGTTTTCACTTATTAACTCTTTGATTTTATCATCATAAATCTCAAAGTATATGTTCTTCAGCATCTTTGTAGTTTCATAATCAGCATATGGATGCTTTAATATCTCTTTGAATGAAAGTGCTGGCACATATATCTTTTTGATTTCTCCAGATAGAGTGAGTTGAGATCTAATGTTTTCAAAGGCCTCTTCTTTAACGCCATATATCTCCTTAATTTGATCAAGTGAATTATAACCTCCTAATCGTTCTCGATAGGAAATGATTCCCTTTGATATCACAGGCCCAATGCCATATACAGTTTGAAGTTCCTCTTCAGAGGCTGTATTAATATCAACCAAGGCCTTTGGCTCATGATATATGGCGTTGGTTGTATCGACCTGTTCTAGCTGTCTCTTTTTGATTTTAGAAATTGTATCTAACTTCTGGCCAGACAAGTCTGTTTGATTTGAAGTGGGGACGAAAATGAAAGGAGATATGGATGAGTATAGTACACTATCGATACCATAGATTTTTAGCATATCCTTTACTTCCTTTATTCTGCCACCCTTAGATCTATATTTTAATAAGTTATTAGCAGCGTATTTTGATAATCCTATCTGAAGGAGCTCATCCAATGAGGCGGTATTAGGGTCGATAGGCTCTAGGGTTGTTCCTTCAGTGCTTTTATCGATGGGGGATTCATCCTGAGCAGGTGTTGTAGTTGTATCAGTAGAAATTAGACTATAGCTTTCTTGTGGTGTGGCTTTTTCAACCTTCGTTTTATCGAAAATGATTTTATCCGCTATTTTATTTATGTGGGTTTTGTCCACTCCATATATCTTATTTAAATCTTCTATGGAGTTGAAAGTTCCTCCGGCGTTTTGGTATTTGATGAGATTAGCAGCTGCATAGGCAGAGAATCCATACTCTAAAAGTTCTTTTTCTGAAGTAAGTTTTAGATCTAGGTTAGGTAGGCTTGTAAAGTCTTTCTCGGCCGTGGTGTTCTCTTCAGCTTCTGACTCATCGATGATATTTGTAGCTATCTCTACAATCTCATATTGAGTGGGCCCAAAAAACTTTTCAAAGAGATTGGAAAGACTATGAGCTCCTATCACGATAGAGCAACAAAGAAAGATAGCAAGCCTTTCTTTTGCCGGAAGATAGAACCAATTATTTGCCATCACCGATCTTTTTTATAAGCTCATCATAATGAATGATAGATGATATATAGTGTTCCTTTCTTTTAATTGATGTCTGATAAGAAGGCGGTTCATCACTCAGCATTATAGCAGTATGCCCAACATGGATCTCTGAAATCCCTTCATTGTCTTCATATACGATAGAGACATCCTTTAGGTGATGAGTCTGAGAATATAGGTGTGATATACTTTGAATGACCAGTAATACGAGGCCAACTTTAAGTAGCCTGAAAGATTGTCGATGATAAGCGATGGTCATCGCCAGTAGACCAGATGCGATAAGAAATGATTCGTGCCACTTCAGGTAAAGATGATCAATAAGGACTAGTGCTGTGCTACTCATGAATGAAGTAGTCTGGGTGAGAATAAAGAGTATACCCTCAAGGAAAGAAGCAATATACCAGGTACATGATGGAAGTAGAAAAACGGACAGATAGAATAGACAACCAACACATATGCACAGGAAGGCTATGGATATCGCAATGACACTAGTCAGTGGTGATAGTAAAGAAATCTTGTTGAAATAATAAAAAGAAAAAGGAAGAAGTGCTATCTGGGCTGCGACCCCCATGTATATAATGCCTACTATGTACTTTCCAATTTTGCCTTTAGGGAAGTAGATCTTTTCAAGTATGGGATAAATGAGAATTATACCTGTCACAGCGGCGAAAGACAGTTGGAAACTTAGGTGAAATAAATAATTGTGATCCCAGACCAGAAGAATAAGTGCGGCAACAGCTATCAAGTTTAATGAATGCGAAACCGCAGAATAGTGCTTGCCGATTAGATAAATAGATAACATGATAACGGCTCTCCAAACTGGCGGAGCCCCACCACTTATTTCTGCAAAAAAGATAAGACCGGATATTATAAAAACCAGACGTAGAAGAGAGCGCCTTGATGTCCAGAACAGTAAAAAATTACATATGCCTAGAAGTATAAAAGCGATCACACCAGTATGTAACCCAGAAACTGCGAGGATATGCATCGTCCCGCTATCTATAAAGCTTGACTTCAGAGCTTTGTCCAGATCTGCTTTGTATCCTAGTAAAAGAGCTTTTAGTATGCTATTAGCATCCTTGTCTTGTATGTGCTTATCAATCAGATCGAGGGCTCCTATTCTTAAATTATATCGTACATAAGTGAATGGACTATTGGAGAATCCTTTGAGAATAGCATTTTCAAAATTCTTTATATAAGCTATATGACCAATGCCACTTTGATAGAGATTCCTCAGATACATATTCTGATTTTCGGCAGGAGACATGTCGATAGGTTGGAGCTTTGATTTTATCGAAAATAACTGACCAGGTTTCAACTCTAACTCAAGGATATCCTTCTTCACCTTTAGAAGAGCTGTTTGCCCTTGCAGAGGAATTATTTTATTGTCTGGTAGGCTAAGGGATAATACATCTACTTCTAAGTTGATATAAGACTCCGTAAAAGAGACATCTTTCAATAGGTATGTATAATCGTGAGACTGGGATATAATGGATATGTGTGGTGTGCGAGTGAGTCGTGATTCTTTCTGTTGTTGAGCATGATAAAATCCAGTAGCGATCAAGGTGGCTGCTACTATGATAGACTTGACCCTAAGGTTGCCTGAGTCAATAGGTAAGAGCACAACACCCATAGAGGCTATGAGAAGGATCAAGGGTGTCCAAGAAAGGTGATAAGGGATAATATTAACAAGGCAAATACCCAAGCCAAATAACAAGACCATGATCACCGCAGGAACTACCCTCCATGTGATTTTTGATCGATCCATCGCAGTTAGACTATGTTATTTTAGATCAATATAGATATATGTTTAGAAATATTCTATAATATTGGACAAGAATTAACATATATCAAATAGATATATATTTACGAAAGTGATGAGAAAAATATCTTGGAAATGAGGCATGTTGATCCTACAGAATTTGTCAAATAGATGGCAGATATATTAAGATTGCATATATTGTTAGGAAGAACAGGTAATAATTAAAATTAAACCTACTTGCTGAATGCGAAATCTGGCGATCATACTAGTCCTGCTGCTATGGGCTTTGCTCGGGTGGAAAATGTGCACCGACTATAATCGATGTTGCAGTGCTGATGAGGTAGTCGGTCCAGCAGCGGCGGCTGTAATAGAGTCAACACCCTGTGATGTTGGAGTTATATGCTTTACTGATAACAGCTGCGAACCACGCCTTGGGAAGAACTGGGAAGAGCATAGAGACTCAATCATCAGTGGCCTAGCGGCAAATCAAAGTCTACTTATCACAGGTATATATAATAATAGTGAGTCCTATGATGGCGCATCTCAGGATCTTGGAAGCTGTAGAGCGGATGCTATCAAAGATCTCTTTGGAAGCTCTAGCCAAAGACTTATCAGTACAGCTGGTTATGTAACTGTCGGTAGTGACGTAGATGTCATGGAACGATATCGCATCGAGGTAGTGGATACAAATGATGAGACTAATAGTTTGTCTACTCCTGTGATCGGGAGGTCCGCAGTTATCTACTTCCCTTACAATAGCACTAATAAACTCAATGACAATGAGATCGAGGAGTACCTGCAGGACGTGGCACGAGATATAAAGGATAATGGTGGGCAAGTTGTACTCGAAGGTCATACTGACGATAAGGGGAGAGAGGTGAAAAATATAGAGCTTGGACAACGTAGAGCGAATGTCATCATGGACTATTTGCTTGGTCAAGGTCTTCTAAGAAGTCAGATTAGTGCAAATTCTAAAGGAGAGTCTTCGCCTGTGGCCACTAACGCCACTGCTGTAGGAAGAGCAAAAAATAGGAGAGTAGAACTTAAAATCATTAGATAAAAGATATAAAGCCTAATCATGTATTTGTTTATTGACTTTTGTGCAATTCATCCACTTATAGGGTGGCTGCTGTCGGGTCTTTTAGGACTGTTTTTAGGTTGGTTGATATGGGGTCGGTTGAGATCGCGTATAACAGAGTTAGAGCAAGGCCGCCGAAAACTTACCTCTAGTAATAAGTTGATAGGGGCGGAACTGGAAGCTGCCCAAGCTGAAGCAGCAAGCCACAAGAGTGATGTGTCCTTGCTCAATGGAAGAATCCGCGAGAAAGAAGTTGAAGCGAGAGAACTGGCATCAAGTCTTGCTGCTTGCGAAGAAAGGAACAGGAGTTTACTAGCAAATGATGAGCTGTCCTCATCTGAAGAGGTACAGGGGATAGCAGATATGAATATTACCGAAGAGCCAGATGTAAAAGATAGTGTGGTAGAAGAAGTAGCTGCTGAAGAAGTAGTTGCTGAAGAAGCCGCTGCAGAAGAAGCACCTCAGCCGGTTGCACCTGTTAATTCGGGTAAACCAAACATGTATGCTGCATTGAGCAGTGATGATTTGCAAGTTGTAGAGGGCATTGGCCCTAAGATGAATGAAGTGCTGACAAATGCGGGCATCACGAACTGGAGTGTGCTTGCCTCAAAGTCTACTGCGGATTTGCGGGCCATCTTGGACTCTGTAAATCAAAAGAGATACAGAATAATAGATCCGTCGCCATGGCCTGTCCAGGCGAGGTTAGCAGATGAAGGCAAGTGGGACGACCTGATTAGAATGCAAAAAGGTCTGTCTTCTGGACGGAAAGCAGGTGCAACGGGTGAGACTGATTCTAAAGTAGAAAAGCTTCTTATTAAACTGGGAGTCCTGAAAAGATGGAAACAAGATGACTTGACTGCAGTGGAAGGGATAGGTCCAAAGATCTCTGGCCTTTTGAGAGATGAGGGCATCGATACTTGGAGAAAGTTGGCAAATGCAGACGTGAGTAATATTCAAAAACTATTAGATGCTGCGGGAAAAAGATATAAACTTGCAGATCCTTCTACATGGCCGAAACACGCTGAGATGGCAGCTGATGGCAGATGGGATGATCTGAGTGAATATCAGGACTTCCTACAGGGTGGAAAGTAAAGATGAAACCGATTTTTCTTTCCCATGAACATGACCGATTGGCCCCGTCATTTGACGGGGTTTTTTATTAAACTCCAGTTGACTGACTATAAGTGACAAGCATTCTAGCATCTATCAAGGCTTTCCGAGATCTTGTCGAATCTTCAGAAGAATCTACACGTCAAAAAGTTGTAAAGCTCCGACAGTTATTCTCACTCATTGTAACCGAGGAAACTGAAGAGACTAAGGTTCGATTTACTAGCCTGTTTGCAAGGTTGAGTTTTTTGATTAGCTCTCATAATATACCTTCTATAGAGAGTTATATACTTCATTCATTCAGAAGATCTATCACGGAACCTACCCGCGATAGTCAAGTGTCACTGGGTATCCTTTGTCTAGATATAATTCTATACTTCTTATATGGTCAAGATGCAGATATAGCTAGAGCTAGAAGTTTTTATAAGAAATTAACCGGTGGGCGTTCTTTCAAAAACCAATCTTTCAAAAGAGAAATAAAGGTATTAATCAAGGATGTCGATATATCATCAAAACAAGTGATCGCACAGTTGTCGGAAGAGCCATTCGATCTAATAACTGTTGTATATAACCGTCCGGATCGCAATGAAGACTATACTGCACAGCTTCAGTTAATCAAAGAAAAGAATCTGCTTCCACTTGTTGCCAATCTCATTGATATAGAGATAGATGAACAAGGCTATCACTATCCAAGTAGTATTATCT
>CAYYBR010000148.1:0-10794 GCA_964470035.1 uncultured Saprospiraceae bacterium | reverse complement strand
GTCTCAGTAGCTTCCATCATGAGAGGAGTAAACTCGCCGCCTTTGTGAGATCCATCACAGAAAGGCTGATTGCTTGATTCCCCACAGGTACACCATGCATATTTCTTACCAGCCTCTACTTCTACTCTTATGGGTGTAGTACCCGCTACTTTAGGATTAGCCATTATCTATAAGTTATAACTGCAATGTATTGAAAACCCTCATAAGATCAAACGGAAATATCTGTAAGACCGTGTATTGATTCTAAAGCAGAATATCTACTTTCATCAGTGCCCTCTTGTAGATAGCGAAAGTGATGATGCAGATACGACCATTCTTGGATGATGATTTTTTACTCGACAATGATGTAGCTAGATCACTTTATCATGACTATGCAGCGCAACAACCGATCATCGATTATCACAATCACCTCTCGCCAGCTGATGTGGCACAGGATAGGATCTTTGACTCGATCACCGATTTGTGGATTGAAGGAGATCACTACAAGTGGCGAGCGATGCGTACTTCAGGTGTAGGGGAGCAATATATAACCGGACAAGCAACAGTCAAAGAAAAGTTTGATAAGTGGGCGGAGATTGTCCCTAAAACAATTAGAAACCCCTTGTTTCACTGGACACATTTAGAATTAAGAAGATACTTTGATATCGATCTATTGCTATCTCCATCTACATCAGATAAAATTTATGAGCGTACTAATGAATTGACTCGATCAAGTGAATTTAGTGCAAGAAGTCTTTTGCACAAGATGAACGTAGAAGTTATTTGCACTACGGATGATCCGTGTAGTGACTTAAGTGATCACAAGTCATATGCTAAAGAAGGAGATGGCCTCCATATGAGCATGACATTTAGGCCTGACAATATTTTATCAATAGAAAAGAATTACTTCTTAGATTATATGCAGCAGCTAGAGAAAGCTGCTGACATAGAAATTTCAAACTTCACAAGACTTAAAGAAGGTCTAGTAAAAAGACTCAATTATTTCCATGGCGCGGGATGTCGGTTATCAGATCATGGACTTTCATATTTATATGCCAGGGATTATAGCGATGGAGAGGTAGATCTAATATTTAGAAAGGTACGTGGTGGAGAGAAGGTGTCACCGGTAGAAATAGAAAAATATAAAAGCGCTATTTTATTATGGTTATGTGAGCAATATGCGGATAGAGGTTGGGTGCAACAGTTTCATCTAGGACCTCTGCGCAACAACAATCATGTGATGTTCAACTCTATTGGTTCAGATACTGGATTTGATAGTATTGGAGCTTTTAATCAAGCTCAACCCATGGTCACCTTTCTCAATAAGCTGAATAATGACGGGAAGTTGACTAAGACGATCCTCTATAATTTAAACCCCAAAGACAGTGAGGTATTTGTCACGATGGCAGGAAACTTTAATGAAGAAGGTGTCATAGGTAAAGTCCAATACGGTGCAGCATGGTGGTATTTAGATCAAAAAGATGGAATCGAAGAACAATTAAAAATTCTTTCAAATTTTGGATTGCTGAGTTCCTTTGTAGGTATGCTTACTGATAGTCGAAGCTTACTTTCATTTCCACGCCACGAATATTATAGAAGAATACTTTGTAATTTAATCGGAAGAGATGTGCACCATGGAGAGCTGCCACATGATATCCAGTGGCTTGGTGGGATAGTAAAGGATCTTTGTTATCAAAATGCCAAAAAGTATTTTCGAAATCTAGGCCTTCCAAAAACATGAAAGCAAATATTTTTAATGGCCCTGTATTCGTCAAGCATATTTTACTATGCTGTCTGAGTCTATGTTGTTTATGTAGCTGTGCCGATAAGAGTGACACACAAGTTTTAAAGCTCGCACACGGTCTTAATACGAAACATCCTGTCCATCATGGCATCGTCTACCTCGCCGATCGGGTAGCAGAAAAATCAGGAGGTAAGTTACAAGTAGAAATCTATCCAAGTCAACAACTTGGAACAGAAAGGCAGAGCTTAGAATTACTTCAGATTGGTAGCCTTGCTATGACGAAGGTCTCTGGTGCGGTGCTGGAAAACTTTGCTCCCAATATGCAAGTATTGGGACTTCCATATGTATTCAAAGATCGATACCATGCATATGATATTTTTGATGGCCCTATAGGTAAAAGACTTTTATTGGAAAGTGAAAAAAGTAGATTGCGAGGCCTTGCTTTTTTTGACGCAGGACAGCGATCTTTTTATTCAAAAGAGCCGATTAGAAATCCCGATGATGTGATAGACAAGAAGATAAGAGTGATGGAAAGCGTTACTGCTATGAATTATGTGCGATCTTTAGGAGGTGCACCTACACCTATATCCTGGGGTGAGCTTTATACAGCGCTACAGCAGGGCATCGTAGAAGGAGCTGAGAATAACCCTCCTAGTTTTTATAGCTCCAAACACTACGAGATATGTAAGTACTATACACTGAATGAACATACCGCAGTACCAGATGTGATAATCATCAGCACTCTGGTTTGGAATAAGCTATCTGAACAAGAAAAATCATGGATACAGTCAGCCGCAGATGAAGCCAAAGAGTATCAAAGGAAGCTTTGGATAAAAGCTGAAGAAGAGGCCCTTGTTGCAGTAAAAAAAGAAGGAGTCGAGATCATTATTCCTGATAAAGCTCTATTCGCAGATCGAAGTAAAGAGGTTCTAGAGGCTTTTAAGAATGATAACGAAAAATATAGTTTGATCCAGCAAATACAATCATCATCCAGAGATTTATGAAAGTAGTTATCGATAAATACTTAAGTGTGTTGCTCATCGTCTTAATGACACTTATGACCCTCGATGTTCTATGGGGTGTATTTACAAGATATGTATATGGTAATCAAGCAGATTGGTCAGAAGAGTTGGCTAAGTTCCTTTTGATTTGGGTGGGCCTGTTAGGAGCTGCATATGCCTCTGGCCAAAAATTACATTTGACGATTGATCTAGTTACAGATAGTTTGAGCCCTCAAGGTCAAAAGCGACTTTTATATTTTATAAATGTATTAGTGATCATTTTTGCATTTTCTGTGCTAATAGTCGGAGGAGGTAATTTGATATATATTACTAATATCTTGGGACAGACCTCTCCAGCATTACAACTACCGATGTATTTAGTCTATATGGCGATACCGATATCAGGGATACTAGTTGTAACATATAGATGTTTAGATATTTCTATGTCCTTTAGAACTAGTAGATGAGCTTATGGAAGTTATAATACTAGTACTGAGTTTTTTGATTTTGATAGCGATAGGGGTCCCTATCGCATGGTCGATAGGGATGTCAAGCATATTGACGATGCTGATGAGCATATCTACGTTGCCGGCGCTTACTACTGTGGCTCAACGGATGGCGACGGGACTGGAGAGCTTTTCATTGATGGCGATTCCATTTTTTATAATAGCAGGTCATATTATGAACCGTGGAGGCATAGCAAAGAGGCTTGTATCCTTTGCAAAAGCCATGGTCGGCTCTCTCCCTGGGGGTCTAACGCACGTTAATATTGTTGGGTCTATGTTATTCGGTGCTATCTCTGGATCAGCAGTAGCAGCTATCTCAGCCCTTGGTACTATGCTGGGGCCTGAAATGGAAAAATCTGGTTATGATAAAGCACATAGTGCTGCAGCTAACATAAGTGCAGGCACGATGGGACTACTTATTCCTCCGAGTAATGTAATCATCGTCTATTCTTTGGCAAGTGGAGGGGTTTCGATAGCAGCCCTTTTCTTGGCAGGGTACATACCTGGTCTAATCATATGCCTATTACTTATGCTAACGGCAGTAATAGTGACTAGAAAGAAGAATTTTCCAACAGGAGATAGAACTTCGATTAAGCGACTCATAAAAACCGGGATTGAGGCACTTCCTAGTTTGTTACTATTGATAGTGGTTGTAGGCGGTATTGTTGCCGGTATATTCACAGCAACTGAAGCTTCTGCAGTAGCCGTTTTGTACTGTTTAATTCTATTGTTTATTTATAGAGAGGTATCACTAAGTGATCTCCCAAGCATCATCATAGATTCTGTGAGTACTACGGCTATAGTTCTGCTTCTGGTAAGTACCTCTATGAGTATGTCTTGGGTTCTCTCATATGAAAACGTACCTCAGGATCTCTCGACATTTTTGTTTTCAATTAGCGATAACAAGTACGTCATCTTGTTTATAATTAATCTAGCACTGTTACTTGTTGGTATATTCATAGATATTACTCCAGCCGTCTTAATTTTTACTCCCATCTTTTTGCCAGTTGTACAAAACCTTGGGATTCATCCGACACACTTTGGCATTGTTATGATACTTAACCTTTGCATAGGTATCTGTACACCTCCGGTAGGTTCTGCCTTGTTTGTAGGTGTAAGCGTCGCTGAAATCTCAATTAGAAAGTTAATCCGACCTATGCTACCTTTTTACTTAGCCCTGCTTTTAGCGCTTCTAGTGGTTACATATATCCCAGAAGTTAGCTTGTTGTTGCCTAGACTTTTTGGTTATGATTAGCTTCTGATGAGCGTATATCAAACCATCTCAACTTCAAGAATTCTTTCTATTCTAACTCTTACATTTTTATGATAAGGAGTTTTAGCAAGAGGGTCGCAGTAGGAGGCATCGGTTAAGATATTAGGCATGGCGCCGATCTCTTTGTAGTTCTTTCCTTCACCATAGTTCAAGCCATGTCCGTGAGGCATAGAAAGCACTCCAGATTTTACTTCATCAGTTATAGAAACGACTATTTTTATTTCCCCTGTAGGACTTGTTAATTTAACAGAGTCTCCATCGCTGATATTTAAGAAAGCTGCGTCGTCAGGATGTATTTTTAGATTTCCAGACTTACCATTTTTCATCCACTCTGGATTTCTTATGATAGCATTGGCATTATAGGTTCTTCTTTCTCCTGCGATTAGATTGAAAGGATAGTCTTCTTCTAATTTAGCTTGTTTTTGTAAGACGTTAGGAAGGTCTTTAAGCCATTCATCCAGTAATTCTGGTATGTGGAGATTCACTTTTTTATCTTTTGTTCTCATGAGGTTCCAAGTATCCTCATACTTGTGGTGACTTACTTGTAGACCTGATGGACTGTCTAGTATTTTTTCAAATAGTTTTTTTCCGAGTTCTCCTCCCTTTCCTTCGATACCAGCATTTCTGATAGCATCTGGATATTTGTTGGCATACATCTGAGCTGCAAACCACACAAATGCTGCACTCTCCATACCTGTGGGCAAGGCCTGACCCAATGACTCACGAAGTGCTATAGCTGAAAAGTGATTGAGTTCTGGATGTTCCATGACAGCCTTCATAAAAGCAGCTTGGAAAATGCCGTGACCAGGTTTTTCCTTATCCTCTTGAGCTGCTTTTTGCAATCCAGAGAAGTCTATATCCATAGCACCCATAGCTCTGATGAGTCTAGTATAGATTTCTGGTTCACTTAAGGTTCCTTCTAAAGGCTCGAAAATGGGTTTGCGAAGGTGGAAAAAGTTTTCAGTGAAAAACGCTGTTTCGCACTTTTCGAATTGGTTGGATGCAGGAAGCACATAGTCAGCCTCTATAGCAGACTCGGTCATCGTGACATCTATAACTACCATCAAATCGAGCTTCTTATATGCCTTCTTTTGAGCTTGGGTATCTGCCCAGTTGAGCACAGGGTTAGTGCTATCTATGATAAGGGCTCTTAGTCGACGAGGGTGATCAGCGTCTATTTCTTTAGAAAGGACATTTGGAGGATAGACCTTAGCTATCTCTCTTGCCTTAGTGACTTGGGTGGTTAGACCACCTTCTTCTGGGTCTTTAGAGTGACCGACGAGAGGTACAAACCATGAACTAAGGTGATTCGTACCTTTTTTATTGAAGTTGCCAGTAAAAAGAAAAAGGAGTCTTTTTAGATAAGCGTTGAGTGTACTATTTAAGCTCATTTCTATGCCGAGGTCTGATCTTATGGTTACGGTTCGAGCAGAACACATCCTTCGGGTTATATCGAGGACTACCTCATGATCTACTCCTGCGATCGTACAATACTCTTTGATCGGAATATCAAGGAAGTGAGGTTTCACCTGCTCAAACCCATTGGTATGGTTTTCTAAAAATGCACTATCCTCTAGACCTTCTTGGACAATGATGCCGAGCATCGCCGACATCAACCAAGCGTCTCGCCCAGGCTTAACTTGAATAAAGTAATCAGCCTTTTTAGCTGTTTCTGTCTTTCGGGGATCGATGACAACTAAGGTTCGATTAGGATCTCTTGAGAGTTCGCCTATCACTTTTCTTGCTTTAGCAACACCGTGTGATTGCATTGGATTAGCCCCTATGATCATCACAAACTCTGCATCCTCTATGGGTTCTGCATAGACCAAATTTTGGCGACCAAAGAGCTTCCCGTGGACCCAGAAATTTCCAGTTTTTTCTTGAGCAATAGACGAGTAGATATATGGTGTCTGACATACTTTTCTAAAAGAAGCTGCATACATCTGAGCCATATGATTGCCTTGTCCTCCACCTCCTGCATATGCAATACTGGTGCCACCGTGGTTGTCTCTAATTGAAACAAGTTTTTCTGCTATTTCCCTGATGGCTTGATCCCAAGAGATTTCTTCAAACTCGCCGGAGGCATTTTTCTTTAAAGGAGAAGTAAGTCTTGGCTGGTTTTGATAATAGTTGAGACGAGAAGCTTTTTGACAGATATATCCTTGAGAAGTAGGATGGTCTTTGTCACCTGTGATTTTTACAAATTGTCGATTTTCGTGATCTACTTCGATTTCAATACCACAGTTTATAGAACAAAGGATACATGCAGATTTGTGAAGTGTGGTTGCCATAATGAATTACTTGTAATCCTAAAGTAATCATTTGCAAAAGCGATATCAATTGATAATCACTAGAATAATTGACATATCATTTTCTAAGTCGAGCATTACTAGCGTAATGTCTGACTTAGAAAATAAAGTAAAAAGAATGGTTTAGGCAGTTTTTTCGCTATTCTTCACAGGCTTCTAGATATGCTTCGAAAAGAGCTATTCTATCTACTTGAAAACCAGGATCTAGGTATATGCCATTGGGAGCACGGAATATAACATTACCCCTTTCAGGTACTAATCCACTAGATGCAATAGTATCAGGATAATTATATTCTCCATCAGGTATGGTAATATCCAGATCCGTGATATCGGTACAATCTATTACCGGAGTAAGAGTACAAACTTCGAGGCTCCAGTCATTCAAAGTTCCTTGATCTGCACCGGCGTTATCAGTAACGCTCAGTGTCCATAATCCAGGTGCAAATTCTCCTTCGAAGGCTGCTAAAGGATTAGCAGGAACATAGCTTTGTCCATCTATCGGAGGACAGGGCAATGTGGCAATACCATCGTCATCATATCCTGCCAAAATATCATTAGCTCCACCACAGGACCTGCCAAACAGCGTAACTACTGTTCCCTCAGGGCTAGTCAGGGTGATATCAAGATCACCGATGAATGTGTGGCTAATGTCTATGAGTGAAACATTTACGTCAGTGACGAATCCCCCGAGAGGGATGTTAATGGCAGATTGGATAGTCACAAAATCTTCTATATCTATGGGTGTATTATTAGCAGATCTGTCCAAACAAGCCAAAACGACATCTTGAACCTCGAAACTACTAACATCACTCTCAGGCCCTGAGCCGCATAAATTTTGACTAGTTACTCTCCAATAATATACCTCACCAGGAGGTAGTAGATCGGTGAAATCAAAAGAATTTCCTTCTACAGTTTCGGTCACAAGAACATTAGCGAATGCTGCGTCTTCAGCTATCTCAAGAATATACGACGAAGCGAGGGGGTCAAGAACCCACTCTACTGAACCGTTAAAAGCAACTCCAGTGGCCTCATCTGCTGGGCTCGATAAAATCACCTGTTCTGGCAGGTCATCAAACTTTATAATTTCGAGAGTAATCTCATCTTCTAGACCACCGCCGGTGCCTAAAACCGTAAAACTAAACTCTCCATTTGCCAGGCCAGTGTCAGTTATAGTTAGGATTGATGTACCAGGACTGGCTAGTATATCTGGTACAAACGAAGCGGTGACTCCAGCTGGAAGGTTGATAGCCGAAAGGGTAACTGGAGAATCATAAGCACCTATGAAATCAACTGTTATAGTATACACGAGCTCAATATCACCTGGGCATAGAAGATCACTGGTAGAGATAGAAGATAGTTCAAAAACGTCGCAGTTCAACTCAACCTCAAGATTGGCAACTTGAGTGGACCAGTTGCCTCCAGGATTAAATTCTCCGGTGAACCAAAATGTACCATCTCCTTCATCTATGCCTATGTCGTTGTAGTCGCCATATCTGTTAGAACCATTACTTCCTGCGCCTTCTACAATAGAAGCTTCGGCAAGTGGCATGGTACCGAGAGGGTCACAAAATGTACGACCCGTATACCTTAGAGAAGGAAAAGTATTAGTAGATGACACATTATATGCTAGCACTATACTTCCTTCTGAGTTAAGAGCTATAGATGACATCCACCGGCTGTCATCATCAGGTGAGTATGTCCCTTGTTGAAAAATCTCCCAAGTTCCACCTCCTGATCTACGTAATTCATACCACCTTACTCCAGCTCTATCATTTCCATCTACATCTGTAACGTGTGAAGCTACTATCGCTTCATATGTGCCAAAATTTCTATAATAAATACGATTCATCAATACTTCTCGCAGAGGATCAAGTTGTGGGCCCGAAGGCTGTTCTATACATGCAAAAGATGTGAATCCGCAAAGCTCTGTATCAAATGGTTCTGTCAAAAGATTAAATGGGCCGGCAAGTGAAGAGTTACTAGCATCATCAAAGTCGACATCTAAAGCCCACATTTCTAATCTGTCCTCGTTCACTCCTGTCCATCCGTCATCTGCTATACGCATTATTATAGCTGGTTCATCAGCGGCAGGAAGATCTGGCCCGCTGAGATTGACAGGTGTCGCAGCTTGAAAACCAATAGTCTGAAATTGGCCAAGATCCGCAAACCTTTGCATAGTGGCTGTAGGATCTCCTGCAAGCAGCTTTAACCTATCTACGGCATAAACTGCCTGTGCGTCAGTTTCATTGGTGGTGACTGAGTACATGTTAGGCCATACTCCGAATTTCGGATAATCAGGAAAATTAGGTGTTGGAAATTCAAACACAAAATACGTCCCGAGAGGATCTGGAGTTGTAGAAACTAAAAATATGAGGCGGTTACCAACATCTCCGAACTCTGTAAGTATCCATCTATCAGCGAGGTGATCATAGATGACAATTGGGTCACCAGCGCCAGGTATACCTGATATAGCATCCATCAAAGAAGATGCGCTTAGGATATTTCCTGATTTATCATAGATCTCAATTACTGCTCCATCTCTAGCATTAATCATTTGTACAACATGATTTGGTCCAACAGCAATACTTGGGTCCGGAGGGTTTACACCAGTGAATTCTTGACCTTCAAATGAATTATTAAGAGTTCTCTGTGTACTTCTACTTCCGTATTCTTTTTGTACTACCGGATCCATGCCTAAAGGAAGAGCATCTGGATTAGTCTTGTCATGTAGGATCCAATCACCTTTTGGATGATACCCTTCTTTTAAGGATCTCACTGCCGGAAAGCTTGGTTTTATCTCATCGGCCGGAGTAATATCTCTGATGGCCTTTGAGATTTTCACAAGTCTTGATTGAATTATATCTGGATCGTCAATTATGGACTGTTGTCCTATAATCGGTTGAAGAAATAATAGACAAGATACAGTGAGGATGAGATTTTGATATTTCAACATATGTATTCGATTAGTCTCTTGCCAAATTAGATCAACAAGGGTTGTTGAGGTTGACAAAAATTGTGAGATAAGCAGAGCTTGCGAATATATGAGAATTCCAATAAGTTAAGGGCAGTCCCAATGTCGCGGGAGCCTATATTTTGAACCTTTGAGCGTTTGTAGCTGTATTCAGAAAAAATAAAGGACAGTAATCCGAAGTGAGCTCTTACGGCTCAGGAACTTTTAATAAAAAGTATCAGACATAAACCTATGTCATACATTTTGTGGACCAACTCAATGTGCTCAAATCGCCTATGGCACTAGGTGTCACAGACTATCATCTTCCACCACCGTTGAGACTTTTACTACTCCATTGGACCCCCTGAACCCGTATATCCCTATTTCTTCAGGCTTCACTAGTACTTCGATCCTCTTTATATCTCTTGTATTTACCATACTATAGAGATCGGGATAACTAGCAACTTGATTACCATTAAGGATGAAGAGAGGTTCGTTATCAACAAATGAATTGACCCCTCTTGATACTATTTGAGCGGATGCCCCATTACCATACACCCTTATTCCAGGATAGGACTTTAGGCGGTTAGTAAGGTCTACATTTTGGATTGCATCATCACTAGAGGAGGAAGGTCCGATGTGGGATCGTGACGAGTTACAGGCAACACTTAAAAGTATAGTTGTGACAAAAATGAAAAGAGAGAAACCAGAGACTTTCATAGTAAAGTGATTTTACATCTCTTCCAAAATAATGTTTCTTCGTGAAACGATCATAAAATATCTTAATAATACTTGTTGCTAAGTTGCTATGAGTATATATTTGCGGCCCATTAGAGGCAATTGGCTCAGTTATCGCAAATCTTCACAAAGGAAGCTGGATGGTTTGGATTAGCGAATAAAAAAGAAGTAGGGCGAAAAGCTCAGTTGGTTCAGAGTATCACGCATACAGCGTGAGGGTCGGATTAGCGAACAAAAAAGAAGTAGGGCGATTAGCTCAGTTGGTTCAGAGCATCACGCATACAGCGTGAGGGT
>CAYYBR010000147.1:0-10920 GCA_964470035.1 uncultured Saprospiraceae bacterium | reverse complement strand
GAAAAACAACTAATGGTTTTGCTTAGGTTTTGCAAAAACTCATATGCCTTTCATCCCCTGATTTATGTTGAAAAGAGCCTAGAGCAGATCGTTCTGAACTCTATAAAAGGTTAGAAACTAACTTTTTACTGTGTGATTTTCTCGATCATCTTGTCAAACTGATCTACAAAAGATGGGTACTGCGAAGTGGCAGGTCCATTGAAACCGGTATGGACTTTTAAGACTTCATTATCCTTGTTCACAAATAATAAAGTGGGGTAGGAGATCACCTTATCTATCCAGCCAAGGTTTTCTGTAGCCTCAGCTTTATCATAATATCCCGCAAGTAAGATGTCATAAGGGATACCTAGCCTTTCCTTGTACTCCTTGATACGTTGGGTGGCTTGTTCAGAATCCCGATATTTTTCAAAGGCAAGTGCTATGATCTCTACATCACTCATGTCATGTTGCTTCATGTAATCTATAAGAAACTGAGCCTCATCAAGACAGTTGGGACACCACGTCCCCATGATGGTTATTAACTTCGCTTTTCCAGCATATTTTTGATCGCCAAGAGAGACTATCTCGCCATCTTGATTGGGCAAGGAAAATGATATTTTCTTATCAGATGTGGTAATCTGAGAAAGTTCATACTCGCTCGTAAGCATGGCATCTGGATTTAGTCTTGCCACCCAGTTGGTCCTATAATGACTTCCACTGGAAAAGCTACCTACCAGTAAATTTTCAGCCGATATCTCCCCTTTAAATAAAAAGGCATGGCCACCGTCAAATGCGGACATAAAAAACTTATCACCGAGGACGATACCTTGTAGATATCGATAGTCACCTGTCTCAGTTCTAAAAGTGCCAGTAAGAAAGTTTCCCTTTTGTTCAAACTCGCCAATGGCGGGATACTCATCTTCTGTTTCTAACTCAAAAGTAGCTTCCCACGTGCCTGTCAGGTCTTGCTTTGGTACTTCGCGATCTGTAGAAAATCTATGGTCTTGTCCAAAATGAGCCTCAAAAGGAATCTCATAATTCGCCCTGTTATTAACATGCCAAATACCATCCAAAATATTCTCACGATATGTAGCAGTGATATACGAATCCATCAGGGGAAAACCCATAACGATAGTATCTTGTAGATCCTTAGTCTTGCCAAAAGTGATGTCTCTTACGGGTATGCGTTCTTCTGCATTGATAACCTCTATGATCAATTCACCTTCATTATCATAAGCCACTTCAAAGTTGAACGGAAGCACGTCTTCATCACTTAACTTCAGTTCTGCCCTCCATACTCCTGGTGGGATTTTGTCATATGGCCTTGCTATCTCAACACAGGAAGAGTAGAGCAGTATTATCACTACTAGGAAGGTCAAACTACCTAAGGAATTCAGGCGAAAATTAGCTCGTCCTTTCACCAGTAAAATGATCTTCTTTATACTTGAATAAGACGTTAAAGGTGGTAAGGCTTCCATAGATCCTGGTGATATATTGTTGAAGATTAACTTTTTCTTCGTCTGTGAGTTTACTGCTATTGATGCGCTGTTCCATGACCCTAAGCCGATCTCTTACCATAACAATTTTATGGAAGAATGTTTCGATCGGGAGCTCTTTAGGCTTGAGTGACTCATCATGTGGTTTGAGGATCAGCATACCTCCTTCCCACTTATCACCTAACTCCACAGTATCTGTGATATCTGACCATGATGTCAGTATCTTGATCAGAGAGTGCTCGAGATTATTAAAAGTCAACTCTTGATCCAGAGAAATCTCCTCTATGATCTCCCAGCTTTTATATTCACGTCCTAGATCCTTTATGCCGTATTGAACAAAACAAACTTGATATGAAGTCGCACCAACACCGATGATAACTCCCTGTCCATATGCAGGATGCTTCACTCTTGATCCTACTCCTAGATTATCTCCCATAGCATGATTTATTTTTCACTGTCGTAAATGTATTAATCCCAGAGGATTACTTCACCTCCTCATAGTTATCGTCCCAATTTTTAGGGCTTGGCTCATTGAGTTTTCCCATAGATTTTCCAACCACCATGGATACTGTTGCATCTCCGGTGATGTTAGCAACAGTCCTACACATATCGAGAGGTCTATCTACCGCAAAGATCAGCGCGAGACCGGCCTCTGGGATACCTGCCTGACCTAGTATGATCACTAGCATCACGAGTCCTGCACTTGGTACAGCCGCAGCACCTATGGACGCTAGTGTAGCGGTAGCTACAATACCTAATTGTTTATCAAGCGGCAGATCTATACCGTATGCTTGAGCTATAAATACTGCTGCTATAGCCAAATAACAACTCGTCCCATCCATATTGATAGTCGCACCTATAGGCAATACAAAACTTGTTACCTCTTTATCTACACCTAGGTGCTCCTCTACACGCTCCATAGTTACTGGCAGTGTAGCGGCACTACTACTTGTGGAGAATGCCAAAAGCTGCGCAGGAGAGATACCTTTAAAAAATGATTTTATGCTTCTGCCAGTGTAGAGTTTGACGATAGTTGGATAGAACAAAAAGATAAGTATTGCTAGTCCTGCCAGTACGGTTAATGCATATCCTAATAAGGCTGTAAATATATCAGCCGAAGGAGACTCTGCTACTAATGCAGCCATCAATGAAAAGACTCCTACTGGAGCAGTAAGCATGATAAGGTCGATCATCTTTAGCACGATATCATTCAAGCCATCAAATACATCTTTTACAGGCTTTGATTTCTTAGGATCTATAAGTATTAAGCCCACACTAAAGAAAAAGACAAAGAATATGACTTGTAGCATATTGCCATTTTCTGCTAGAGCTCCAAATAGATTACTGGGCACTAGATCGATAAGTGGCTGCAGTGGACCAGCTTCCTTCTGGGATTCAGCCAACTGAATCTTTCCAGAGGCATCTGTGGCATAATCTCCTACCAGACTTTCTCTTGTTTCTTCTGAGATAAGCGATCCTGGCTGTGTGATATTTACCGCAAGTAATCCGATAGTAACAGCGAATAATGTAGTCAACACATACATACCTATCGTGCGGCCTCCCATAGCAGAGAGTTTGGAGATATCTCTGAGGTCGGATATCCCCTTCACCAAGGAGGCGATGATCAGTGGTATGGCGATCAGCTTTAATACATTGATGAAGATCGTACCAAATGGCTTGATCCAATCTATGATAAAACCTGTTCCACCAGATATCTGTATGATGCCATATCCAAAGAGGATACCGAGGATCATACCCAGTATTATTTGCCAATGAAGTGCTAATCTTCGCATAAATTCTTGATTGTAGTACCGCTAATATAGCGATGCGAAAGAGAGTATCTGAACTTAGTTTATGTCTTACATGCTCGCGTCATCTCTCTTTTGCCTGGTGGGCCTGGTAGTCGTTCTATATGAAGACCAAGTCCTTTGAGTGATCTTTTGAATGCACCTTGCGCACAGTAGGTTACCAAACACCCCCCTGGAGACATCATAGATACTACTTTAGTTAAGAGCGGTTCTTCCCAAAGATCAGGCTGTGATCCTGGCCCAAAGGCATCATAAAATATCACGTCATATTGTCTATCACTACTGAAGTCTTCGAACAGTACTTGCTGCTTTTTGAAAGCAAAAAACTGATTAAAGCTTGTCTTTTCATTCCATGAAGCGTCATGGATAGGCGATATAGAAGGAAGAGATGATATCTCGTTATAGTTCAATCTTGACACGGTGTCTTGAGAGATAGGATAGGCTTCGAGCGTCTCGAAGTCGATATGGATGCCATTATTATCGGCAAAGTCTTGGGCAAGAAGGACATTTAGTCCTGTCCCCATGCCATATTCTAGCACAGCGACGTGGTCAGACTTGGTTTTTGATATCCAATGCTCAAGTCCAGCTTTTATAAAAACATGTATACTTTCTTGTACCGCACCATGTGTACTATGGTAGTGCGCATCCCACTTAGAAGAGTAGAGAGTGGATGAACCATCGTTAGTGATAGAAAGATCGAGATGATCCTCCATGGGTGACTAACAGCCTAAGACATCCAAGAATGGCTTTACATCAAAGCTTACTGGACATCCGTAATAACTTTTTCTGTTGCACGCTGTGAGAGCTACAGCTGCTATTACTGCTAAAGTTACGATCAAATTATAATGTGCCTTTTTGATTTTCATCGGGTAAAATCTCTTAGTTATGACGTGGTGCGCCTTTTTATTGATGACAGAACGCACCTATGTACTTATATATTACAACTCTGAGGCCAGTTTTGTTGGAAGATTGTGTCTTGGAAAACTGATAATGGTACTTTTAGTCTCCTAACTTTCATATATGAAGATACATCTGATCGCTATAGGAGGAAAAGTGATGCATAACCTCGCTCTCGAGCTATCTGCCCAAGGACACACTATAAGTGGTTCTGACGATGAGATCTATGACCCCGCTAGAAGTAGATTAGAAGCAGCGGGCTTACTTCCAGAAGAAGGTTGGGATGCGGATACTGTAACCACTGATATAGACCTGATTATCCTCGGGATGCATGCCCATCTAGATAATCCAGAACTACTAAGAGCTCAAGAGCTGGGTATCGAAGTGGTCTCTTTTCCTGAGTATGTAGGTAAGTATAGTACGAGTCCTACTAAAGTCGTGATATCTGGGAGTCATGGAAAGAGTACAACTACTGCTATGATCATGCATGCTCTTATGACGCTTGGTGAAGATGCAGATTACCTGCTTGGAGGACTACTAGATGGTTTTGATCGCATGGTCCGCTTATCTGGTGCTCCAATCATGATCATAGAGGGTGACGAATATCTCAGCTCACGCGTAGACCCTCTGCCTAAGATGCTCCACTATCATGGTCAGATAGTCGTCATCACTGGCATAGAATGGGATCATAAAAATGTCTTTCCTACGGAAGAAGACTATATCTCTCAATTTGACATACTTCTTGCTCAGTGCGCAAAAGAAAATGCAGCTCTTATCTGGTATGGTGAAGATACACACCTCCAAAGATTGATCTCATCGCGACGGGATTTGGATCAGATAACATACAAGCAGTATCGAAGTCAGGACAACCATGTGGTTCATGATGATCAGACTTATCCTCTACAGATCTTTGGTGACCATAATATGGCCAATCTCAAAGCCGCAGCACTTGTCTGTATGAAGCTTGGGATCTCTGAACCTAACTTTCTAACTGCCATGTCATCCTTTAAAGGTGTTGGCAAGAGACTAGAACTCATACACAAGGATCCTATGATCTATCTAGATTATGCCCACGCTCCTTCAAAGGTAAGAGCCACTGTGCATGCTGTAAGGAGCAACTTCCCCGATAAAAAGATCTTGGCAGTATATGAACTACATACTTATAGCAGTCTGAGCGAAGATTTCTTACCTCAGTATATCGGTACCCTAGACCAAGCTGATCAAGCGATTGTTTATTTTGATCACCATGCACTAGGTATCAAAAGACTTCCAGACCTTGATAAGTCCAAGGTCCATGCTGGATTTAATAAAGCTGATCTTGTAGTGATCTCCGAATATGAAGAGCTAGAGACATCTTTAGCTACGCATGTCGGTCTATATGATATAATCTTGATGATGAGTTCGGGGACATTTGGCGGCTTAGATCTGCAGAAGATCATACATGCTTAGAGATATCGATGCCTGTCGTTTTTCGATAGAACTCTGTGGCGTAGCTATCTGTCATGCCAGAGATAAAATCTACTACTGACATCACCTTGAGATATGGGGATGTAGTCTCTTCATACTCCGTAAATTGATATGGAATAAGATTGAGGGCCATCCGGTCCGTTCCTACATTTTTTTGCCTAAGAACAGCCGGAACGAATAAAGAAAGAAGATGAGACATCACGTGATATCCGGTGATTTCTATCTCTATGACGGAGTGGTGTCTATAGATTTCTTTGATCGATAGTAGCATGAGATCATCTAAGGCTGGCGTGCTTTCTTCGATCTGGTCGATCAGTGTATTTACGTAAGTGCCTGAAAGGATTTGATCTTTGTTATCTATAAATATTTGAGCAGATCGTTCGGTAAGGAGATTGATACTTTTGGCTCTTAGATATGCTATGCTATCATTCGCGTCACTGATGCTCTTGTAGGTCGAGTGTATTTTGTTGGTTTCCGCTTTATTCAGTTGTTCTAGGATAGATAAAAGGCACTCGGCAGATCGCTCTTTCGAAATTATGCCAAGACGTTGTGCATCTTCTAGATCGATGATCCTATAGCAGATATCATCAGCAGCTTCCACCAGATAGACGAAGGGATGTCGCTTGTAGATGATAGGTTGATCACTTTCTTTTTTCATGCCTAGAGCATCTGCGATGCTTAGAAATGTACCTTCCTCTGTTTTAAAAAACCCGTATTTCTTGCGGTGCTTAAAGGCTTTATCGGTGGCTGTAGAAGAACAGGGGTATTTGATGATAGAAGCCAGGGTTGTATAGGTAAGCCCCATCCCAGTCTTGGGTTTATCACGATAGGGGTGCGTCATCACGCGCAGAGCGTTAGCATTACCTTCAAATGTGATAAGATCTTGCCATTCGTCATCTTCAAAATGATCGCGTAGAGTTTTACCATCTATGTGAGTATCCGCATTCTCAATAAAGTAATTGGATATCGCTTTTTCTCCACTATGACCAAAAGCAGGATTGCCGATATCGTGTGCTAGACAGGCAGCAGCTATCACACTTGCGAGGTCTCTTTGGTAAAAGTTCTGTGATGCCTCATCTTCAGAAGAAAGATCATGTGCCGCAAGATGACTACCAACTATGGCGCCTAGAGACCTTCCGACAGACGAAACTTCCAGTGAGTGGGTAAGTCGATTATGCACAAAAGTGCTCCCAGGCAAGGGAAACACCTGGGTTTTATTCTGTAGACGTCTAAATGACGAGGCAAATATCAGTCTGTCAAAATCTCTTTGATAATCCGTTCTTGTCGAAGGGGTAGAGGTCTCAGTTCCCGATCTTCGATTTGTATAACAATCTTCCCATCTCATCTCTGCCAAAACTACTTATAGTTGATAAGACCCTTACATAATCTGATTATAAAAGGGTCCTTCGGCAAGCTTACTCCATTCGCCGATATCCTTTTTGAAGGATTTGAATGAACGATAGACCTTATCTACAACCTTACTCTTACGAGACATGTCTTCATATAAGTCTAGTGATATGGACTTCAAAACCTCAAGGACTTCAGAAGGGAACTGTACTAGCTCTGCAGTACCTTCTTCCAGTATCTTCTTGAGATAGATATTGTTTTTTGATTCGAACTCGGCAAGCATCGACTGATTGGATCTGTAGCAAGCCGTTTTTACGATCTCTTGTAAGTCCCTAGGCAGCTCTAAAAACTTCTCCTTATTAACTATACATTCTAATACAGATCCAGTCTCATGCCATCCTGGATAATAGTAATACTTCGTGATCTTATGGAAGTCTTTTAGATAGTCGTGGTAGGGGCCTATCCACTCGGTGGCATCGATGACTCCTCTCTCTAAGTTGGTATACAACTCGGCACCAGAAGAAAGTACAGCAGTAGCTCCAGCCTGTTCTATAACCTTGCCTCCTAATCCTGGCATCCTCATCTTGAGTCCTTTCCAACTATCCATGGATTCGATCTTTCGATTATACCATCCTCCCATCTGGACTCCTGTATTGCCAGCAGCAAAAGGGATGATGTTATATTTATCATAGACCTCTTCCCAAAGTTGCTGACCTCCTCCAAAATCCAACCAAGCATTCATCTGCTGAGCATTCATGCCAAATGGCACTGTAGTAAAAAAGGCCAATGCTTGCTCTATGCCCGTCCAATAGTAAGAGGCACCGTGACCCATCTCAAACATCCCAGCATTCACTGCTTCAAAAACCTCGAGTGGAGGTATGAGCTCACCACCTCCATATACTTTGATTTCAAGCCTGCCATTAGACATGGTCTTTATCCACTCGGCCAGTCGATTACAACCTTCGCCTACCACTGGAAAGTTAGGAGACCATGTTGTGGCTATCTTCCACCTGTATTTTTTGTTGGTGATGATATTTGGGACTGCTGGCTTATCATCTGCGGTACCACAAGAAGAAGCAGCTATAGCACCTCCAAGTCCAGCCAAGGCTCCAGCTTTGATAAAATCTTTTCTCTTCATAAGTCACGAGTGATGTTGTGAATATATACTATACCGCGTAGATTCTACTTAAGAAGGTGCTTCGTCATATAACACTTTATCCCTATTTGTATTAATTATGCAGACTAAGTAACTAACCGATGAGTAAGAAATATCAGGAGCCCCAGGGATTAAACGATGTAGCAAGATTTCATGAGACATTTGATCTGCCGATCATAGAAGAACCTAAGATACCTTCACCGCAGAGATGCGCACTACGTGTGAACCTTCTCCAAGAAGAACTCGATGAGCTTAAAGACGCGATAGCGGACAATGATTTGGTAGAGGTAGCCGACGCCTTGTGCGATATCCAGTATGTACTGTCAGGAGCTATCCTTGAGTTTGGCCTTGCCGATAAGTTCAAAGAGCTCTTCGATGAAGTACAGCGATCTAATATGAGTAAGACCTGCAAAACGGAGGAAGTTGCCCAACTTACCCAGAAGTATTATAAGGATGAAAAGGGCACTGACTCATACGTAGTAAAGCGTGGAGACGAGTATCTAGTCTATCGTGAAGGAGACAGTAAGGTCCTAAAAAGTGTAGAATATAGTCCAGCTGATATCCAAGGAAAACTAAGATCTGAAGAAGTAAGTTCTACCTCCAATACAAAGTAGATATGCACATACTGATCGCACCAGATAAGTTTAGAGGGTCTCTCACAGCACGTCAGGTAGCAGAGGCTATCGCTAGTGGTATCACTTCCGTAAATGCTGATTTTAATACCACTATCATACCTATGGCAGATGGTGGTGAAGGGTCTTTAGACATCTTACAATCTAATATTCAAGCTGAACAAAGAGAAGCAGTAGTTAAGGACCCACTAGGTAGGAGTGTCACGAGTACATATCTGTTAGCCGGTGAGACGGCGTACATAGAAATGTCACATGCTTCCGGATTACAGCTGCTTACGAAGACGGAGCAAAATCCTCTTTATACTACTACTTATGGCACAGGAGAGTTAGTGTTAGATGCTATCTCTTTTGGCGCTAAGAATATCAACGTATTCCTAGGAGGAAGTGCGACCAATGATATGGGTATCGGTATGGCCGAAGCATTAGGATATGAGTTTCTAGATCGCGATGGAGATCGAGTGCCTCCAGTGGGCTTGAGTTTGGCATTTATCATGGACATCAAAAAAGTACTTCGCTATGACCCTGATCATGTGAAGATATGTGCTATCACCGATGTTAATAATCCACTCTATGGTAAAAATGGTGCTACAAAGATCTATGCACAACAAAAGGGGGCTGACAAATACACTCAAGAAATCCTAGAAAAAGGAGTCAAAAAGCTGTCACGTAAGTGTAAAAAAATCATCAAGAAAGATGTTACTAAACTCGAAGGTGCAGGAGCAGCTGGGGGACTAGCGGGAGGAATGGTAGCCTTTTTGGACGCCGATATAGTCACTGGCACAGAATTCATGATGGAGTCAACAGGCTTAAAAGATATCCTCTCTTCTGTGGATCTCGTTATCACTGGTGAAGGTCAGATAGATGAACAAACACTGCACGGTAAAGTAGTAAACGGTATAGCTCAAGCTGCCTTACTACAGGATGTACCCGTCATAGCTATCTGCGGATCTTCAAAGCTTTCGCATGTACCAAATGGAATATCGCGAGTGTATGATCTCATATCCTTGGCTGGCAACAAAGAAAAATCTATGTCAGAAGCAGAAGAGCTGTTGAAGACCCTGTCGGCGCAGGCAATCACCGATTACCTGAAGTGATAGGTGCATTTACTCTTCTTCAGAAGTAGCATCTCCTAGTAAGTCCTTACCTTCCTCTAGAGCGCCCTTTACAGTATCTCCGAGGCCTGAAGCCCCTGCTAACAGTGCTCCGCCTGCTGCTGCGGCGGCACCAGTTATACCTGCTTTGCCATCTTCCATAATCGAGGCCGCTTTATCTATCATATCGCTCATCTCAGAGACTTGTTCTTTAGTTTGTTCTTCGGCCACAACTATAGCATCATCAACTAGTTCATTACCATCTCCATCATGATCAGTAAATCCACCAGCCTTAGCGATGTCCTTCTCTACTTCATGTACGGTATCATCTACGGTTATCATGCCCTCTTGAGCACCTGCGTAGTCACCATCAGCAAATTTTTCTGCCTTAGCAAAGAAGTCATCAGTACCATCTAAGAGCGAGTCATCTTTTGACTCTTTGATGGTTTTGTAGAAAGGATCTGGCGGAGGAGCAGCGGCTTCGGCCGCTTCTTCGGCTTTTGCCTTCTCTAAAGTCTCGTCGATCTTCGTGTTAATGTCATCCATGACATTGCCTGCTTTTTCGACGATATTATCTTTTGTCTCTAAGACTTTTTCACCGATCTTTTCGGTGAAGTCTTTAGCTTTTTCTAGGTTCTCGTGATTTTCTCCTAGGATTTTACTTCCAAGTGACTCCACAGCCTCTCCTCCTTTGTTGATCAAATCTTCTCCCGTACTCAAGACTTTCTCTCCTAAGTTTTCTGCGGTCGTCGCTACTTTCTTGAGCGTTTCGTTTTTCTCCACCATATTCATAGTTCCTTCAGCAGAGTGAAGGATAGCGTCTCGAAGATTGTCCGTTTTATCAGCTAAGGTGCCACCAAGATCTCCAGCTTTATCAACCAAGTCTCCGCCTAGTGATGTGGCCTTGGATCCAGCTGCACTGGCTATGTCTCCTGCCTTGTCCAGGATGTCTCCTCCTGCATCCTTTGCTAAGTCTATACCTTTGTCCATAGCTGACTTACCTACAGCTTCAGTTACAAAAAAGAGCTTCTTGATTTCGCTGAATAT
>CAYYBR010000146.1:0-10966 GCA_964470035.1 uncultured Saprospiraceae bacterium | reverse complement strand
CATCTAGTGTATAGGACAGGTTCCCATCGCTTTCTTTACCGATTTTTATGGTTTCCACGATGCTGGTTAGTTGCTGGCTATCATTGACTTGACATACCCCGCGATTGACAGTTCCATAGTCACTTGCTGTATTAATGAGGTGATACCCAACTAGCCCATATGCATCCTTAGAACAGGTATCAAAGTATTCCTTTATCACGTTGAAAACTCCAGAGCCATAAAAGTCATCTGCATTGATTACTGCAAATGGTTCGTTGATGACATGCCGAGCAGCCCAGACTGCATGTGATGTACCCCAAGGTTTGGTTCTAGATAGATCGTAAGAGAGCCCAGGAGGGACATCAGATATATCTTGATAGACGTACTCTACTTGAATAACATCGTCAAACTTTCCTTTAAAAAAAGCCCTAAAAGCTTCATTAAAATCTTCTCTGATAACAAATACGACCTTTTTAAATCCGGCTTTAATCGCGTCATAGATGCTATAGTCTAAGAGGGTTTCGCCACTAGGCCCAAAAGCGTCCATTTGCTTTAGCCCACCATAGCGACTACCCATACCTGCTGCAAGGAGAAGGAGTGTTGGATGAGATGACTCTTTATTCATAGTGCAAATATGATAATTAATCATCATATATTAATTGAGACGTGGCACCAAAAAGTTACTAGGGGTTAGTACCAGTATTAGCGGGTGCCATACAACTAATTGATTGAATTGTCGTTTTCATTACACTTTATTGCCATATATTTGAATCTGAATTTTTTGAACCCAGTTTATTACGACCCAAATAGAATAGCAAATTCATTATATTAAGAATGATTATAATGTATATTTGCCTGACCCTAAGCGATTTAAATTTATGAACCGATTTTTACTCCTGGTATCAGGATTGATGTTTATTGCTTCATGCGATTCTGATACGATAACAGAAGAAGTCCAATTCGATGAGACCTTAAAGCGCCAGATTTCCTCTGCTTCCCCAGAAGGCAACTATCGCAGTTTCATTGTTCCTACTGAAGATGAATTAGACCAAATCCCCCAAGATCCTCGTAATCCATTGACTCCAGAGAAAGTTGAACTGGGTAAGATGTTATTTTATGATACGGGATTAGCCCAGGGAGCACGCTATAGTTCAGGCATTGGTACATATTCTTGTGCCAGTTGTCATATACCTGAAGCGGGATTTAGAGCAGGGGCACCTCAAGGTGTTGCTGATGGAGGAAAAGGCTTTGGATTTAACGGTGAAGGCAGGTTGAAAAACAGCGAATATGCTGAAGATGATTTAGACGTACAGAGCGCACGACCTCTGAGTCTTATCAATGTCGCACAAGTCACTAATACTTTCTGGAATGGTCAGTTTGGAAGTGAAGGAGCTAACATTGGTACTGAAGATATCTGGCCCCTAAGGCACGATACAGAAGGCAACCTACTTGGATATAAGGCGATCGAAACTCAGAATTTTGAAGGTGTAGAAACACATCGCTTCGAATATCACAAGGAAGTACTTGAGCAGTTTGGGTATGTGGAGATGTTTGATGAGTCATTTCCAGAACTAAGTGAAGATGAACGCTATGGTGCTTTTGCAGCATCACTTGCGCTCTCAGCCTATATACGAACTATCAATTCTAGCCAGGCACCTTTTCAACGGTGGCTCAAAGGCGAATCCGATGCTATGACTATCGAACAGAAGCAAGGAGCATCAGTGTTCTTCGGCAAAGCTCGATGTGCTAATTGTCACTATGAGCCAAACTTAGGCTCAGGAGAGTTTCATGCTCTTGGTGTAAAAGATATGTATCAACGATCAAGTTTTAGTGCTGACGCATCTGATAGAAGAAACTTAGGACGTGGAGGATTTACGCTTGATGCATCAGACTTGTACAAGTTTAGAGTCCCTCCGATATACAATATGAGTGACTCTCCATTCTATTTTCATGGTGCTAGTATGCGCACTTTAGAAGAAGTTATAGACTATAAGATCGAAGCAAGTTCTGAGAATCCCAATGTTTCAAATGACGTGCTTTCTGAGAAGTTTCGACCACTTAGCTTGACCACTGATGAAAGGGACGCTCTTTTGGCATTTATCGAAGAAGGACTAAGAGACCCTAACCTTGTGCGACTCGCTCCTGAGGTGGTGCCTTCTGGTAATTGCTTTCCCAATAATGACTACGACTCAAGAGTGGATCTGGGCTGCGAGTAAGCTTAGAGATTGGGTTCAAATCTAGGACGCAAGAACCAAGATTGAGAACTTACATTTGACTTTATTTCCTGTAAGTATTCGATTAGATCTTTTTCGAGACAATCGAAAGTTACGATTACACGACTGCGCGCACCATCTTCTTGGATCATCGTAGTATACCCTTCCGTTAAGACCCTCTCCTCCATTCTCAAGGCATTTTCACGATTCTTGAATGACCCAACCACTATCAGGCATCCTTCTTGGATAATATCAGAGGTAAGAACCTCTTTGTATTTTTCCAGCTGAGGGTGATTAAATAACCTGGATGAATCCACCTCTTCAAAAGGTGCGATATCATCTTCTGCTACTTCTAAGACATCTTGACTTGCATCTGGCTCAGATAAAGGATTGTGAGTAGTAGAGCAGCTTCTTGCTATCAATACAAGAGAGAGCAAGCCGATGCCTATGATCACTAGTGGAAGGAGAAAAGACGTCCCCGTTGCGGATTTGTCGCTCTTGTGATTAGGTTTTTGATTCCCTGAATTTTGAAAAACTTCCTCTACTTGTGTGGTTGTTTTGGATTGAAGTATTTGCGGAAGCGATACAACTGGTAGTGTGACATCTGAAAACTCTGAGGTCCATTCTACAACGGAGTCTTGTGATGTAAATGTGCCTAAATCAAATAAAGACACTGTATTCAGGACTTTGAGTCGAGCAAGGCGCTCTTCTATGTATGCTGATAACTCTGCATGATCGCTTTCTGTTATTACCCCATCTAACTTCGCTTTCGCAAATGTTGAAACTTCGTCAATGTTAAGAATCCGAGTAAAACCTATGACCTCGTGTGGTGGAAAAATCTTGCCATTGTGGATAGTGGCCTCCTTCTTTTCCAAGGTAATACTACCTATATCACCCAGCTCCACCCTTCCGTAGACGTTGAGTATATCTAATAACAGTTTTCTCAGATGAGTTTCAGACAGCAAAACCTTTACTTTGTGTGCGAGGATCTATGGAACCATAGATAAGCAGAACAAACATACAAAAGAGTCCAATAGACGATATGGTCAGAACGAAATCTGAAGAATTATTTGAAGAAGCTAAGCAGTACTTCCCCGGTGGCGTTAACTCACCCGTAAGAGCATTTAAATCTGTGCACGGCGCTCCTCTGTTCATCAGAAATGCGCAAGGATGTACCCTTTATGATGAAGACGGCAATGAGTTTATTGACTTTTGCTGCTCCTGGGGACCGCTGATCCATGGCCATAATCACCCTTATATTAAAGAGGCAGTGATCAAAACAATAGAGAATGGTATGTCCTTTGGGGCACCTACAAGACATGGTAATGCACTCGGCAAGTTGATGATAGATAACCATAGATACCTAGAGAAGGTGCGCTTTGTGAGTAGTGGCACAGAGGCAGTGATGTCTGCCATCCGGCTTGCACGTGGTTATACAGGGAAGACTAAAGTGATCAAGTTTGATGGATGCTATCATGGACACGTGGATTCACTTATGGTGAAAGCGGGTTCTGGCCTCGCAACATTTGGTACAAGCTCAAGTGCCGGTGTGCCGGAGTCTCTAGCTAATGAAACCATAGTTATCGAACTCAATGACCTAGAGAGATTAGCAGAGACCTTAGAGAAGCATGGCCACGAGATCGCCTGTCTAATCATGGAACCAGTACCTGCTAATAATGGGCTTTTACTCCAAGATCACAACTTCCTATCCTGGATCCGCAAGTACTGTGATGATTATGATGTGCTTTTGATCTTTGATGAGGTGATATCAGGATATCGCGTGCATGCCGAAGGAGCTGCTGGGTATTATAGTGTTGAGCCAGACTTGATGACTTTTGGAAAGATCATAGGTGGTGGACTACCTGTCGGAGCTTTTGGAGGAAGAGCAGATATCATGTCACATGTGTCTCCTGATGGGCCGGTGTATCAAGCAGGCACTCTGAGCGCTAACCCAGTAGCTATGTCAGCTGGCCTTGCTAGCTTAGAACTTGCACTTGAAGCTGGATTTTATGAGTCCCAAGAGAGATCGACACAGTCGCTGGTCGATCATCTCAATCAACACATACAGGAGAAGAGTTATGATATGTCGGTCATAAGCATCGGTTCTATTTTCTGGATCTCTTTCTCTCGTGACCAGATATATAGCTCCTCTCAGATCAATGGAGATAAAATGAATCTATTCAAAGAGTTGCATGCGTATCTCTTAGATCATGGTGTCTATCTGGGTCCATCTGGATATGAGGTAGGCTTTGTATCAAGTGCACATGGACCGAAAGTATTGAGTCGTGCTGCGCAGATCATCTGCGATGGATTTGATCATATACATGCATGATGGTAAGGTGGCTATCCATAGCAGTCATCACCTATATGATATTAGGCATCATCTGGTGGGGTGTTCTTCTTTTTCAGAAGAACCAGGCTCTCTATGAAGCTAAGAGGAATCTTGCGTCGCCACCTGAACTTGAGATCATCCAAGCAGAGAAGTCACGTCAGAACATCATGATTATCGGCGAAGGGGTTGTACTAGGATGCAGCTTGTTACTGGGCATTTATATTATCAATCGGAGCGCTCAGCGTGAGATCCAAAGTGCAACCCAACAAAATAACTTCTTACTGTCAGTGTCGCACGAGTTAAAGTCACCCATAGCTGCTATCAAACTAGCACTTCAGACACTAAGACGCGACGGACTATCTCATGATAAAAAGCAACAGTTTGTCACCTCGGCTATCACCGATACCGATCGCCTTGAGAAAATGGTCCAGAACGTGTTGTTATCTGCCAATATGGAAGCTAGCTCATTTGAACTACTGCAAGCAGAGCTGAGCTATACTGATATGCTAAAAGGTTTGTCTGATCAACATAATCAAACAGTGCTATTCACTGGTCTCATGAATGAAGTTAATGGTTATGGTGATGCGACTTACCTAAGACAAGCTATCAGTAACATCATCGATAACTCTTTGAAGTATGGAGATAAATCGAGTCGCCCTACTGTTGATCTTTCCGAGTACAAAGATCAAGTCAAAATCTCAGTAACAAGCAGTGGAACGCCCATAAAAAAGAGTGATCAATCTAAGATCTTTGAAAAGTTCTATCGAGCAAAAGATGACAATGTGAGAGCGAAAGAAGGTACAGGATTAGGATTATACCTCTCCCAAGAGATCATCAAAGCTCACCGTGGCTCTATCAAAGTTTCTTCCGCTGACAATTCGAACGTATTCGAAGTCCTAATACCTCAGCATGTCTGACAAGAAGATGGTCTTAATAGTTGAGGATGAGATGCATATCGCCAGTCTTATCGAAACCAACCTTCAATTAGAGGGCTTCAAAACTACGATCTGTCCCACTTCTCATGAAGCTATAGAGTTTGTCATGAACCAGAGGGTGGATATTATCCTATTGGATGTCATGTTACCTGATGGCAGTGGTATAGACTTATGTCGTCGTATAAAAATGCACAGAAGCAATCTTCCGATTTTGATTCTTTCGGCCTTAGGTCAGTCATCAGATCGAATAAAAGGCCTAAAAGCTGGTGCTGATGATTATCTGCCCAAGCCATTTGAGTTGGAAGAGTTGTTACTACGTGTATATAACCTAACTGGTAGATACAAAAGAGATGGCCAGGAAGGTGCCCAGATAGTCACCTTGGGAGCTGCTCTTATCAATTTTGATGATTTGACAATCACCAGAGATGATGATGTTCATCGGCTAACAAGTAATGGTGCCTTACTGCTCAAGTACATAGTAGAACACCGTGGTGAAGTGATAAGTCGCCAGTCCATCATGGACGAGGTATGGGGTTATGACAGATATCCCAACTCGCGGACGATAGATAACTTCATCACAACTTTTAGAAAGTATATCGAAGAGACACCTTCAGAACCCAATATTATCACAACGGTTAGAGGTCTCGGGTATAGGATTAATTAGACGTACTCTGTGTCGTACGCCCTAACAGCTTCTGATGTTATCGCTATCGTGGCAAGAGGAGGCCCAACAAATACACCAAGCACAGGTATGCTTATCAGGAAGATATAAATGATGCCATTACCGAGAAGCATCCCTTTTTCTTGCTTCATATACCTGACTGTATCACCATAATTAAAGTGCCTTTCCGCCCAAAAATCAGCATTGCCCCACCCAGCATAATAGCCCTGTATGAGAAGCCCTAATATAGTTGTGACGATACCTATAACAGGGACAAAACTTAGGACGAAAAGAACCGCTAGAAAGAAGAGCTCTCTGACGATATTGCGAAGATTGACTCGAAGGCTTCTTACTAGGTCGGGGATTATATTGACTATGATACTCCTGCTTTGATCTTGCCCAGTTATATCTTTTTCTACCTTTTCTGAAAGCGCACTCATCAGTGGTGAAGTCATGATGAGCATCAAGTACTTAAAAATGAATAAGAACGCAGCTCCTGAGAATATGTATGATATCCATCCAGTCACCGATGTTAACCATCCTATGTTCCATGGTATAATTGAAGCTGTAAATCCAGATAGAAGTGGGGCGATCAAGCTAACTAAGTAGATGGCTAATCCAAAGAGACATAATCCGATTAATCCAGAGTATATGAAATACTTCCCGTATCCAGGCTTAGAGATAAATGAAAGTGCTCTGATATAGGCTATTACGCCAGAAAAAAACTTAGCAATCATGGTGTCAATGTACATGAATTGCTAAGATGTATTTATACAATTATCGACGAACATAATCCTATAATAGACCTACCTTTCCGATGAATTAGTGAGATATGGCCAAGAAAAAAGAAATACTAGCAAAGATCAGGATATTGCTTACCCAGACTTTTAAAGATCCAGAAGAAGCATTTAAGTTTTTTGATAAAGATGGAGACAAGCATCTTGATAAAAGTGAACTCGTAGCACTAATTAAATATGCAAAGATCAATGGTTTTATAGCTGGTATAGCCGCTAAGAAAATGATCAAAGGGCTAGATAAGTCTAAGGATAAACGTCTTAACTGGCCAGAATTCAAAAAGGCTGTCTCGGCTCTTCTGTAGATTTCGTTCGTCGATAAAAATCTTATTGTTATCTAGTCTTTGTTAACATGGGACTGGTGATGATGTAACTTCTTGTTACTCAATACCATTAACAATGGGATTTTCTTCATATTATATTCCGGGACATTCTGGTACTCAGTTCAAGCAAACCAAAGCTTTTAAGACGACCAAAGATCTCGTTAACAGACGAGTGAGCACTAATGGAGTTGTCACGAAACAAAGTGTCACTTATACCAATGGCTTTAATCATCTCCAGTTTCTAATTAAGTGCGTCATCATGATTTTATTTTTCATTAGCACATTCTTTATATTGAAAATGACCGAGGCAGTTTCTCTGTACTCTTTTACTCTAACTCCACAGGAGAAACTGTTATATCATAGCGATTATGGCTGTGTCCAGTTGGACCGATTTCAAAAAGATATCCAACAAGGTATATTACATCTAGATGCTTGTGATTTGGATTCTGCACATTATTACTTTCTAGGTGCAATATCTATCGCTTACTATGATAAGAATGCTCGAGTAGGACTTGCAAATGTTTATTGGGAAGGATGTGCCGCTGATAGTCTTTATTGTAAGGAAGCAGAAGAGTATAGTGATTATTTAAAAGTTATGAGTTATAGCTACGACCTACCTAGGGATAAAGAAGATATTTATTACGAACTACCTTAAATTCATCCAATCCACTTTTCCAACTTTCTCTAATCTCTTCTATTGAAAGTTGATTTTCTATTTGCTCTCTTAGTTTGGAAGTGCCAGCTAGTTTTGCAAAAAATCCACTCTTTAAAAAGAAGCTATCATCTTCTAACACAGTTGAGTCAAAAGCATCTTTCAGATAAGTAAGATCTAATTTCTTTTGAGACCTGATGAATGAAGGCAGCATGCCAGTTAGGTCCCGACCAGCACATGGTTTGTTTTCGTGTTTTGGATACTTTGAGGATGTCATTGATACGGGCGTGAAAGAGTAGGTGCCCGTCATATCGGGATGCCCATATATCTGAAACTGTTGATCAGTCCCTCGACCAGCACTGATCACTGTTCCTTCGAAAAAACAAAGTGAGGGATATAGATAAATAGAAAGTTGATTAGGCAGGTTAGGTGACGGAGGGTGTGGTAGTATATACTCCGTGTCATGAGTATAGTTAGCAACGGGTATCACCTCGAGATCACAAGAAACAGAGTTTTCCATCCAACCTTCACCATTGATCATCTTGCCGTACTCACCTATGGTCATACCATATACGACAGGCGTAGGATGTAACCCTACAAAAGAAGTGTGCTCTGGTTCCATGATAGGACCGTCGACATAGTGTGCATTGGGATTGGGGCGATCTAGTATAATTACTTTTTTATCTGATTCAGCTGCAGCTTCCATCACATAGTGCAAAGTATAGATGTAAGTATAGAATCTAGCTCCTACATCTTGGATGTCAAAAATCACAACATCTACCCTATCCATATCTTCTTTTGATGGCTTCTTTGTCTTCCCATAAAGCGACTTTATAAGTATACCATCATAATCACTATCATTCACCTTCTCACCATTGTAAGCTGTACCTTTGAAACCATGCTCGGGAGAAAAAATGAGTTTGATATCTGCGCCAAGAGAAAGTAAGGTGTCGACAAGATGAGTCTCGTTGATCATGCTAGTATGATTAACCACTAGACCGACTCTTTTATCTTTGATTTCTGGGAAGTAGGCATTTACATTATAAGCTCCGGGTTCAACTTTGAGATCTTCATCAGTGCGCACTTGATCCTGACAAGAGGATGTAAGAAACATTGAAATCATTAAGATGAAATAAGTCATCATTTGTAAAGGTGTTATGGCGAAAAAACGCAAATACGGCATAGTAGATATAGAAACTACGGGTGGCATGTATCATCGCGATAAGATCACTGAGATCGCCATCATTGTTACTGATGGGAAAGAGATCTTATCAGAATATCAATCTCTTGTCAATCCTGAACGCTCTATCCCTTATCATATTACAAATATCACAGGGATAGATGATGCCATGGTGGAGGATGCCCCTAAGTTTTATGAGATCGCTAAGGAAGTCATTGAGCATTTGGAAGGATGCGTCTTTGTAGCTCATAATGTCAACTTTGACTATAACTTCATCAAGGAAGAATTCAAAAGTCTAGGATTTGCCTTTAACAAGAAAAAACTCTGTACTGTAAAACTTTCACGCTCTACCGTCCCTGGTCTCAAGTCATATGGTCTTGATAGTTTGATAGAATACTTCGATGTTGATGTAGATCATAGACATCGTGCTTACGATGATACACTGGCTACCTATAAGATCTTTAAGTACATCACGACGGACTTGGTAGATGACTATCATCTTCAGAAGATCATCAACCAAGGTATAGACGCATCTGTCCTTCCCAAGGGCATGGATATAGAACAAATACATGAAACTCCAGAAACGCATGGAGTCTACTATCTCTCTAACAAACAAGATCGAGTCTTATATGTAGGCAAGGCGAACAACATCAAAAAGAGAGTCTTTCAACACTTTAGAAAAATCTCAGTCAAGGCTAATAACATCTATAACTATGTGGATCGTCTTCACTTTGAAGAAACTGGCAATGAATTAACAGCACTCCTACTCGAGTTGTACGAGATCAAGCGGCTGAGACCAGAACTCAATAAAGCTATGAAGCGGCATAGCTATAAGTACGCCATATTCAAGAACCCTAAAGCCAAGAATGGGCAGGGCACATATCTGGTTGCTCAGAACAATAAGTCCAATGATTTCAAGTACGAAAAAATAAAGCTATTTACCTCCAAAGGGAGTGCAGATGCCTTCATCCAAGACTATATCATCGAGCATGATCTCTGTGCAAACATTTTTAAATCAAGAGCTCAACCCTATGCATGTTCTTGTGAAGGAGACTGCGATAAGTTTTCTTATCAGATCGAGGAATTGAGCTACGAGTTTGAGAAGCAAATTAAAAATGAATTTGACAATGACTTTGTCATTCTACTACCAGGCAGGAATGACGAAGAGTCTTCATTTGTGATGATTCATGAAAAGAGGTTCTGGGGATTTGGATATATACCGCATGAAGAATCTCTAACTTCTCGAGAACAATGGAATGATTATATATCCTATCAATTCTGGTATCCAGAAGCCAATGGCTTAATAAAGACCTACTTGTCAAAACACTTTTGCGAGATAATAGACTTGGACTAGTTACAGATAAAGTTGGATAGAAGTATTAAGACTGACAGCTGCTTCTCTTGCGTGTTTATCGAAGTCTTGATCTGATCCTGCAAATATGATTCCCCTGGAAGAATTGATTAACAGACCATAGTCCTCATTTAGCCCTTTCTTCATAGCAGCTGCTAAGTCACCTCCTTGTTTGCCGATGCCTGGCATCAAGAAAAAGTGATCCGGAAGCATTTGGCGGATGGACTCGATGTATTCAGATTTCGTCGCTCCAACAACAAACATGGTATTAGAACTGTCTCCGTAAGTACTCGCTCTCGTGATGACTTCTTCATAGACCTTCCTGCCATCGTCTAATGTCAACATCTGACAATCTTGTGATCCAGCATTAGATGTGAGTCCTAGTATGATCACCCATTTGTCACTATATCCATAAAATGGTTCTAGGGAATCTCGACCCATGTAAGGCGATACCGTTATGGAGTCAAAGTCAAAGGTTTCAAAGAAGGTGCGGGCATACAGCTTAGACGTATTTCCGATATCTCCTCTTTTTGCATCTGCTATCGT
>CAYYBR010000145.1:0-10973 GCA_964470035.1 uncultured Saprospiraceae bacterium | reverse complement strand
GGTATGCTATCATTAATCCCAGCATTGATGGCAGGTGAGTTAGGTAGTAGTCTGAGATCATTGTTCATGGTATCTATTAGCATCGGGTCATCATGTAAGTAGACTGTCGTGGTATCTATCGTTCCCCCAGCTAGATCAACATACAAGCCTGCTTCGGTAACAATGCTATGTGAGATCTTGGCATTGTCACTTCTATTGAGCCAGATATCTGGGCCTTCTGAAGAAGTCCCTGTACTTTGATTACCCCAAAAAATACTATTTGTCACTTGTGGGCTGACCATCATGTCACCTACAACATAAATGCCTCCTCCGGCATCTGAGGCAGAATTATTGGATATGGTACAATTACGTAGTTCAGGCCTACAAAGCGAATCGCCAAAGGCATAGATCCCCCCTCCCAAGGTGGCCGAGTTTTTAGAAAAGGTACAGTTGTTCAATTCAGCAGTTGTTGAGTCCCCTCGGGCAAATAATCCGCCTCCAAGAAATGCAGAATTGTTAGTAAAGTTACATTTAGTCAACTCTGTAATTGAAGTAGAACCTGCAACAAATAAAGCCCCCCCTTGAGAAAAAGAAGTAAGCCCTTCAGAAGAGTTATTCATGAAAGAACAGGAGATCAGTTCTGGGTGAGTAACTGACGAGCCAGAAACTGAAACAGCTCCACCTTCCAATCCAACATAATTATTAGTAAAGGTACAATTGGAAAAAAGTGGATTACTTGTTATCCCAGAGATTAATATCCCTCCTCCTCTGCCTACAACAAAGTTTCCAGCATCAAAGAAGGCTGAATTATTAGTAAAGGTACAATTGGTTAAAATCGGACTCGTTGCTCCAGCACTGCGGGTGTGAATCCCTCCTCCGGCAGAATACGCCGAATTGTTAGTAATGCTTACATTCTTAATTATTGCCTTCATGTCGCCGCCATAGGACCTTGCATAAAGCCCTCCGCCGAGCCTATTCAAATATAACCCTTCTGCTCTACCATCAGTTATCATGACTCCATCGATGACCCAGTCACGAGTAATAGAGTCTGCTGACATGAACATAACATGGTAAGCTGTATCCATATTAGGTGATGCTCCCGATAAGATTGTTTGATTGCTTAATGAATCTCGTTCTTCTCTTTCTATTTCATTACCATCAAATCCTCCATAGATCTGCACGGGATGAGTGATGTAAAAGGTCCTTTCACTTTCTTCCCATGTGCCATTATTATCTAAATCATTTACGAAAGTGGGATGATAAGTACCCTTGGCTACCCATATTTCTTTGCCACCCTCGCAGGTATTAGAGATGTTGATGGCTTCTTGAAGATCTGAAAGTGCGGATGCCCAAGAAGAACCGTCATAAGGGGCAGCTGAAGTAATATTGTCGATGTTGACAAACAATGTATCAGAAGAGATGCAAGGCACACCTTCATATGCTCCTATATCTACTGTGCCAAATCTGACCCTAGGGTTACCATCCAGATCTGTAGTGATACCATCGGGGATGCTGTCATTGATCCCAGCATTGATGGCTGGAGAGGTTGGCAGTAGTCTGAGATCATTGTTCATCGTGTCTATGAGCATAGGATCGTCATGCAAAAAGACAGTCATGGTATCAATAGCTGACCCATCATCAATATAAATTCCTCCAGATGTAACTATGCTGTGTGAGATCTTAGAGTTGTTACTGGTATTCAAATAAATATCAGTGCCTAATGAAGATTGCCCCGCTGCGCTATTATTCCAGAGAATGCAGTTGGTCACTTGAGGGCTAGTCTCTGACCAACTTCTGATGAAGATCCCACCACCATTTCGGTTCGCGACATTATTAACAATGGTTGAATTTGTCAGATGAGGAATGACATCACCTGCAGAGATATAAATCGCACCTCCATCCTCATCGGCCAAATTATTAGTCATGGTACAATTCGTCAACTTTGGCTTAGAAAAGCTTTCAGCGGAAGCCCAAACTGCACCTCCGGTATTAGAGGAATTATTAGTAAAACGGCAACTTGTCAATTCTGGACTACTCGAACCTTCTCCTCTAGAATAGATACCGCCACCACTAGAGCCAGCCGTATTATTTTCAAAGGAACAATTATTGAAAACGGGTTGGGTTGTGTATCGATCGGCATACACCCCACCTCCACTTATATCAGCCGAATTACTATAGAAAATACAATCTGAAAAATTAGGAATTGCCTTGCTCGCTTCGATATATATGCCACCACCTCTACTGGCAGAATTATTGGAAAAATTACATCTTGATATGTAAGGTTGTGCTGATGTTTTACTCCTGACGTAAATACCTCCCCCATTTTCCAATGTCAAGTTATTCTCAAAAAAAGAATTTTTGATCGTGAGATTCATTGCTTCCAATAGAGACTCTGTAAATAACCCTCCACCTTGTTGATTTGTGGGAGAGTTACCAAATGCTCTACCATCTTTGATCCGCAGTCCATCGATAACCCAATCACTAGTGATAGAATCTGCTGTCATAAACATAACATGGTAAGCAGTGTCCCGACCAGATTGGGCAGCTGTCAGGATCGTCTCTTGACCCAATGAATCACGCTCATGTCGCTCAAGTTCATCACCCTCAAATCCTCCATAGATCTGCGCTGGATGGGTAATGTAAAAGGTCCTTTCTCTATCTTCTCGATCGCCATCCGCGTTTAAGTCATTTACAAAAGTGGGATGATAAGTACCTTTAGCTACCCATATTTCTTTGCCACCCTCGCAGGCATTGGAGATATCAATGGCTTCTTGAAGATCAGTGAGTGCTGCTGTCCAAGAAGACCCATCGGCAGGTACAGCGGGAGTAGTGTTGTCGATGTCGACATACAAGGTATCAGAGGAGATGCAAGGCACACCTTCATAAGCTCCCATATCTACCGTGCCATATCTGATCCTAGGATTACCATCGAGATCAGAACTGATACCATCAGGTATGCTATCATTGATCCCAGCATTCATGGCTGGAGAGTTGGGTAGCAATCTGAGATCATTGCTCATCGCATTTGCGAACATAGGATCATCTTGCAAGAAGACCGTCATGGTATCTATTGTTCCACTAGCGTCCTCCACATGCAAGCCTGCTTCTGTAACAATGCTGTGTGAGATCTTGGCATTGTCACTTCTGTTGAGCCAGATATCTGGACCTTCTATAGAGGCTCCTGTTACCTCATTTTCCCAGAAGATACAATTGGTCAATTGTGGATGGCTTGTGGTATGACCCACGACGTATATGCCACCTCCATTAACAGCAGAGTTGCCACTGAATGTACTATTGACCACTTGTGGGCTAGAGCTAAAGCTACTAGAGAAAAGACCACCACCCCTACTGGCAGAATTGTTGGTAAATACACAATTGATCAACTCCTGACTATCATCATTTCCACCACTTACGTGAATGCCTCCTCCTTCTGAGATAAGAGCTGTATTATCAGTGAAATTACAATTAGAGAAATAAGATTTGTTTATGGTACCGTTCGATGAAATACCTCCCCCGTTAGCCGCGGAATTTTCAGAAAAGTTACAATTGTAAAACTTGGGATGGATCGTGTTTCCATTGAATAAAACACCTCCCCCTTGTCCAGCAGAATTTTCTGTAAAGGTGCAATTGATCAATTGTGGACTAGTCAGTTCTTGGATGGCCGTGTTATTGGTTTGAAAATAAATTCCTCCTCCTTGCTGGGCAGTATTATTAGAAAAGCTGCAATTCTTTATCGTCGGCTTCATATCACCACTAGTAGATCTTGCATATAGACCTCCTCCAAACCTATTAGTGATACTACTGCTAAAAGCTAATCCATCTTCAATCCGCAGTCCATCGAGAATCCAATCACTAGTGATAGAATCTGCTGTCATAAACATAACATGGAAGGCAGTATCCCTATCGGGATGAGCAGCTGTCAAAATTGTTTCTTGCCCCAGTGAATCACGCTCACTTCGCTCAAGTTCATCACCCTCAAATCCTCCATAGATCTGTACTGGATGAGTGATATAAAAAGTCCTTTCTCGGTCTTCTATTATCCCATTGTTGTCTAAGTCATACACGAAAGTGGTACGATATGTACCCTTAGCTACCCAGATCTCCTTGTTGCCAGCGCAAGCATTAGATATATCGATGGCTTCTTGCAGATTTGTAAGTGCAGATGCCCAAGAAGACCCATCGACAGGTGCAGTGGGATTGGCGTTGTCGACATTGACATATAGTGTGTCTGGGACAGCACAAGATATCCCTTCATATGCACCCATATCCACAGTATCTTGTCTGACCCTGGGGTTGCCAAGGAGGTCGAGAGAGATCTCTGTAGCTTGAGTATTATCTCCTTTATTTATCGCAGGTGAAGTGGATTGTAATCTAAGGCCATCAGCTCCTGACAGGGTACTCATAAACATCGGGTCTTGCAGCAAGGTATCGGTATAGCTGATAGTACCATTGACACTTAATTCAAAAGAAAGTGTGCTATGGCTGATGGCACCATTGGGATGGCTATTGTTAGAATTGTTTTTACTGATATCAAGACCATTAGATAGTGAATAGGCTGTATTGCCCCATAGGATAGTATTATAAATAGAGGGGTTTGTTATTTCATCAGCAGTGGCTACACCAAAAACGTTTGCCGCAGAAGCTGATGAGTTTAAAAACATGCCACCTCCTGAAGTAGCCATGTTGTTATAAAATGTACTACTGGCAATAGTTGGGTTACAACTCGCAACAGCATTGGCGTTAGCTAAGTCTACGGCAGAAGCATTGGCCATGATATAGACGCCTCCTCCATTGCTTGTAGCGCCGTTGTTAAATAACACACTATTCAGTATAGTAGGACTTGTAATTGCCGTGGCCATTCCAAGACTTACATCGGCATCCGAAAAGAGATATATACCAGCACCTAAGTTGGCCATATTATCAGAGATTACGCAGCTTTTAATAATGGGGCTACTCTCAGAACTGGCAGAAGTGGCGTTATCAAAGACAGATGCATATATTCCTCCTCCATGACCCTTGACTATATTGTTGGTGATGACACAGTTTTGTATCACTGGCGTAAATATCCGCGCCTGTCGATAAGGAACATATATCCCTGCTCCAGATATATGCGAAATAGCTGTCCCCGTAGCTCTTCCGTCTCTGATTGTAAGTCCATCTAAGCGCCAGTCGCTGGCTATTGTATTAGCCACAAGCGTGACAACGTGATAAGCAGTATCGGTGCTACTCCCAGATAAAGCTCCAGTGAGGATGGTTCTTCCACCAAGAGAATCTCTTTGCGAGAGCATTGTTTGTCCAGAAGTGAAGCCACCATATACCTCTACTGGCTGAGTGATATAGAACGTCCGTTCTTTAGGTTCAGCCCCATTCATCCCATCCGTATCTACAGCTAGTGTAGGGTGATATGTACCCTCAGCTACCCATATGTGCAGACCTCCTCCATTGGTATTGGACATATCGATAGCATCTTGAAGATCATCAAATGCAGTGCTCCATGATGAGCCATCTCCAGGACTAGCTGTATTGGCATTGACATAAAGGGTATCGGTAGCCGCAGTTAGCGTCGATCCATCTAGAGCGTATACTGAGAGGACTAAGATGTAAATTCTGAGAAGGTAAGATGACTTGTGATTTTTCATGTCGGAAGTATAGCTTGATGTTCATCAAAACTACCTCCTTGTCTGGCCCACGAAGATTTTCACTAGTGGACAAAAGGTGGACATACCCATATTTATGGGCTAAAAAGTGGTTTATTAGCCATAAAATGGGCCAAATATCCTAATTGACGTCCGTTGGTTAAGAATCAGACTGGAAATATCGAGAAGTATCAAAAACGCTCATGGATGGTGCCATCCCGGTATTTTAGCTGACTCCCATCGCGATTTCTGAAAACTGATAATATCTCAGCAAGTATCGATATGGCAATTTCTTCAGGCGTTTCCGCGCCTACATCTAATCCGATCGGGCTGTGCATGAATGCTACTTTAGATAAGTCTTCTAGGCCTTCCTCTTTCTCCATCTTTAGCATCCTTTTCTTTGGTCCGAGCATGCCGAGGTACACTGGCTGTTGAGTAAGCACCTGACGGAGAATGTGCATGTCCCAGTTATAGTCATGAGACATGAGCAAGACGGAGGTGTATTCGTCTATAGATAAGCTGTCGTAGTCTTCATATTCTATGACTGCTTTCGCTTTCGCAAATGTTGATTTAGGCACCTTCTTTTTGCGACCTACTATGTATATGTCCCAACCTATTTGATCGACGATGCTGACTAATGCACTTACGTCGTAGTTATCCCCGATGATGACCAACTTCATCTCAGGTCTGATGAATTCAAAAAGGACTTTGAAAGCTTCATCATTTTCTCCTTGCAGTTCAAAGATCTGCGAGCGTTTCTTGGTGAAGGTCTCTTGTATTAGTGGTTGTATTTGATCAAGACTGATGCCAGCAAAATCTTCCTTTAGTTCTGAGGCGATGATGGAGCGACCTAGCTCAAAGTTGGAAGACGTGATATCTATGATCGTGATTAGCACAGAAGGAGCGTCCTTCTCTTTGATCTTCTTGAGTATCTCGATCTGATTATCTGTATCAGTAGGATCGATGGGGGTGAAGAGCACCTCTAAGCGGCCATTACAACCCAGGCCTACACCGATTTGATTAGCGTCATCATCCATCGTGTCATATACCACTCTGCTTGGCGCTTCATTGTAGATGGCCTTCTGAGATCTGCGAAGCGCATCACCTTCGAGACATCCACCACTGATACCTCCTATCCAGTTGCCGTTGCTGCTTACAAGCATGCGAGCACCTATGCGACGATAGGATGATTCTTCCACATTGACTACCGTGGCGATAGCGATTTTTTCTTGTTCAAAATCTGTGTTTTCATACTTGTCGATGATCTGCCTGATCTCCTTCATGATACAATGTTAAATGAATTGAAGGTGAGTCACGCTGATTAAAAAGGAATTTTTTGATGAGCAGCGGACAGAAGGATGTGATCAGATGTCATGGATACCTTCATTAGGGATCGAGCGTTTAGAAGGCATGAAAGCTGGTGTGTCAATCAACTACAAACCTATACCCAACGCCTTTCAGAGTCTTTATTGTAATAGTTGGGTCTTCCTTAAAATATCCACGGATCTTTGATATATAGACATCGAGGTTCCTTGAGTTATAGAAACTATCATCTCCCCATACTTTTAAGAGGATTTCTTTTCGGTTAGTGATGTCATTGATATTGGAGCATAACAATTGGATGATCTGGCTTTCCCGATGCGATAGGTTTTTTGTTTTATCGCGGCAACTCAGAGTCAACCGTGAAGGAAGGAAGCTGTAAATGTGACCTACCTTTATCTCTTCTTCTGAACTTTGGTATTTTAGTTTTACAAGTTTTATAAGATTGTCAATCCTCGCGAAAAGCTCTACCATGCTAAAAGGCTTTCGGATATAATCATTGCCTCCTACATCAAATCCTTTTATAAGGTCGGCAGTCTGATCTTTAGCTGTCAAGAAGAGGATAGGTATCTGAGAGTCGATAGTTCTAATCTCTTTTGCAATATCGTACCCATTCTTATTGGGAAGCATGATATCTAATATGCATGCGTCAAAGGAGTTGTTCTCGAAAGTGCTCATAGCCATAGCTCCATCAGATACAAGAGTCACTTCGTAATTCTTGGACTCAAGAGTTTCTTTGACAATCTTTGCCAAGAAGGGTTCGTCTTCTACATAGAATATCCTAGTCAATTTCTCGGGGTATCTTGATGAAGAATGTAGTGCCTTTCCCCTTCTCACTTGTTGCGGTGATGGTTCCTCTATGTTTTTCTATCACAGTCTTGACATAGTGAAGTCCTAATCCATGTCCTTTTACATTGTGTCTTGCATCCGTAGGGATTCTAAATAACCGATCGAAGATTTTTGGTAGATAAGCGCTATCTATGCCAGGTCCGTGATCTCGTACAGAGAGACTGACATGACTGTGATCTTCGGTAAGGTTGATGTTGATATGCGGACGATCGATGGAGTATTTGATGTCGTTGTCGATGATGTTGTATAATACATTTACGAGATGCACTTTGTCTCCTTGTAATGAGAAGTCATCACCTTTGCAATTATAATTTATACTTGCTTCATGCTTTTTGAAATGAGGGCTCATGGAGTGTAGCATGCCTTCCGTTATTTGTCTTATATCAAGTTTGCTGAAGTTGACAGTATCTAGATCCTTGTCTAGGGTAGACATTTTTAATACTTTATCAACTAGGATTTTTAATCTTTCTAGTTCGTGTTTTGATATATCCAGATACTCTTTTCTTTTTTCTCTGTCATCAATCACACCAAAATTTTCAAGGGCCTCTAGAGCAACTCCAACTGTCGATATCGGCGTCTTCAGCTCATGCGTCATGTTAGAGATGAACTCATCTTTAACTGCTGCTAGTTGTAGTTGGGATCGCCAGTTTTTTATAATTAGATAAAATGAAGTAGCTACACCTCCGAGGAGCAGAATGCTCAAGATAAGACTGGGAAGTATTTCTTTTAGAACATATATGCTAGATCCTTCAAATATGGCATATGGTTGTTGATCTCCGCTAAGGGATCCATAAGAATAGGCTATCGCTATTCTCGGGATGTCTTCGGTCTCGATTTCAAGCTGGGTCTTTATCACATGGTTGGAAGGGAGCTGTGCTTCATCTAAGCGCTGCTTGTAGATTTTGTTTATGCTTGCATATATATTAGGAAAGGTAGAGAGTGAACTATCTGCTACTATATCTATATCTGCAACTTGCTTCGATAAACTGTCAAAAACCGCGCGATCTTGGAGATTGATAGTTGTAATTTCTGTGGTATCGATCTTGATGTCTATCGTCTGATCGATATGTATGATGTCAGATTTCCAAGCGATTATTTTTCGATCATTTTTGGCATCGTACATCACAGTGAGAGTGGTGTCTGAACTCTGTCTTGTCTTTTTATCCGAAGCAGTACTTTGATTGCCCCGAACAGTGTGGGTCTTGGGAGTAATCTCGTGAGTTACACTATCTGTGGAAAAGACATAAGAGAAATCTAGGTTGGGAGTGCCTGTAGAGTCTATCTCAATAATTTTGAAAATCCCTTGTATCAAGGAATCTTGGTATTCAGCTATTGATAAGTCCATCTGGTCTGAGAGATCTTGTTTTAGTTCTTCTTTGGTACGGTTGTAATTATCAACATTCCAATACACGAGAAAGCCTAGAAGGAAGAGTAAGCTTAGACCTGATAGAAGACTATAAAGTATGCCTTTGTCGAGTTGCATGTAATGCAAAGATATGCCGTTCTGAAGCCCATAGGAAGGTCGTTAACCTTAATTAACCTTACATATAGGTTGGTTAACCGCCTGCGTGGTGTCTTGACTCTACATTTGAACCATCAAACACAAAAACATTGAGATTTATGGATTTTTTTAGACAGCTAGTATGTATGCTATCTTTTCTTTTGATGTCAGTCGGATTGCTAGCGCAAAAAACAGGAGCCATCACTTATACTCAAGTGATAAAGTTAGATATCCAGGGAATAGAAGGATTAGACTTAGCAGGAATACTTCCGACTGATATGTCATCTAGTAAGACGCTGTATTTTGATGAGGGTTCATCCATTTATAAGGATGCTGAGGACCATGTAGATGAAGATGTTGAGATATCTTCCGATGATGGATCTTTTGAGATGGTATTTAGTACGGGTGGAGAAGGTGAAGAGATCTTGTATACAAACCTCCGTGAAAAGAGAGTCCTTCAGCAAACTAGCTTTATGGGGAAGGAGTTTTTGATAGAATCAAGTCTTGACAAACCAAAATGGAAAATCACAAAAGAGCGGATTAAGTACCTGGGCTATGTGTGTCAAAAAGCAACTCGTACCGATATCGTACCTCCTACGCCTGGCTCATCAGAAGCTGCAAAAGAGCGCGAGGTTGTGGCTTGGTTTACTAGTGAGATACCTACTTCGATTGGCCCAGGTGACTACAACCAATTACCTGGTGCAGTTCTCCTAGTTTCTGTCGATGAAGGAATGACGGAGATTAAGGCAACGGCGGTAGAGCTTGATGTTCCCATATCTGAGAAAATGGTGTTGCCTAGTAAGGGACAAAAAGTAAGTCCCGAAGAGTATGAAGTCATCATGACTGAGAAGATGAAGGAACTAGAAGAGATGTATAATAATACGGAAGGTCGCTCTATCATGATTCGCGGATAGCATAGTGAAGATTTAGTCTTGAGATAACGGCCTGCCTCAGCCACCAATGGCTGAGGAGATTTCTTCGTGTCTTCAGTTTTCATCATACACTCTTATAATTATAATTACCTCATATCATGAGATTTTTTGCCCTTTTAATTTTGATGGTGTGCATGGTGCTCACTACTCATGCTCAGCAGTTGTTGCAAGGAACTATCACGGATGATGAACAAGAGCTTCTTGTGGGTGCAACAGTAGTTCTTCTAGAGCCAGTTGATTCTACGATAGTAGCTTTTGCCATATCTGACTCTGAAGGGACTTTTACCTTAGAAGATATCCATGCTGGAGACTATGTACTACAGGTAAGTTATGTGTCTTACAAGACTCTTCAAACTTCGATAAAAGCTGATGGAAAAGAGAGGCGTCATTTAGGTGTTTTTTCTCTTTCGCCATCCAGTGAAGTTCTGCAAGAGGTTACTGTTAAGGCAGAGCATATACCTATGGGAGTGATAGGAGATACCATCAGTTATAATGCTGCGGCTTTCAAGACTAAACCGGGTGCCACTGTCGAAGATCTCCTTAAGAAATTACCAGGTGTAGAAGTACAAAGGGATGGGTCTATAAAAGCGATGGGCGAGGATGTGAATAACGTACTAGTTGATGGAAAAGAGTTCTTTGGTGATGACCCAAAGATTGCAACAAAGAACCTAGATGCTGAAGCCGTTGACAAGGTGCAAGTCTTTGATAAGAAATCTGAAATAGCCGAATTTACTGGTATTGAGGATGGTAATGAAG
>CAYYBR010000144.1:0-10984 GCA_964470035.1 uncultured Saprospiraceae bacterium | reverse complement strand
TTTTTTTTCAAGCAGAAGACGGCATACGAGATCTAGTACGGTCTCGAGGGCTCGGCGATGTGCATAAGACACCGGTCTATCTCCGATGATCTTTGTGGGCTTATGAACACGGATAGTCCCATGATCAGTCGTGATAAATATATCCACCTTTTTTTCAGCTAGCTTTTCGAGAGCTGACTTTAGCGGACTGTTATCAAACCAGGACAGAGTGAGTGATCTATAGGCCTTTTCATCTCCAGCAAGTTCTTTTAAAACCTCCATCTCCGTCCGCGCATGTGATAACATATCTATGAAGTTATAGACGACGACAGTCAGGTCATTATTAAGGTTGTTGAGGATTGTATCATTCATGTGCTTGGCCTTCTGCACATTCGTGACTTTTTGATAGTCCATAGAGATCTGTGCTCTCATCAGTCTATCTAGTTGAGATTTCAGCAGCTCCTCTTCATGATTATTCTTCCCACCTTCTTCATGATCATATGACCACAGACTTGGATATATCTTTGCTATATCTGCTGGAGTCATGCCCGCAAATATGGCATTACGACTATACTGTGTACTAGTAGGTAGTATGCTGTAGAATGTCTTCTCTTCCTCTACCCTATAGAGCTTATTGATCTCTGGCTCGATGATCTTCCATTGATCATATCTGAGGTTGTCTAGTAGAAATAGAAAACATGGACGTCCTTGATTAACATGAGGGAGTAGGTACTTTTGGAGAAGATTATGGCTCATCACTGGAGCATCTTCATCATCTTCAAACCAGCTGTGATACCTCTTTGAGATGTACTTGCAAAATTCGGCATTCGCCTCGTTCTTTTGCATCTGCAGGATGTCTTGCATCTCAGTTGTCTGCGAAGCATCTAACTTCAACTCCCAGCCGATGATCTTCTTGTATATATCGACCCACCCTTTTTCATCGAGTCCACTATTGATCTCCATCAAGATATTACGAAACTCTATCTGATAGTCGGTCATCGTCTTTTCGCTGATCAACCTTTGATTGTCAGTGAGCTTTTTGAGTGTTAGTAGTATTTGATTAGGATTTACTGGTTTGATGAGATAATCATCTATCTGAGATCCTATCGCTTCTTCCATAAGGTTTTCAGCCTCATTCTTAGTGATCATAACGATAGGCACGTTAGAGTTTAGATCTTTCAGTCTCGAAAGCGTCTCCAGACCGCTGATACCGGGCATACTTTCATCCAGAAATACTACATCTATATCGTTTTGCTCTTTGAAAACATCCAGAGCGTCATGGCCATTACTTACGGTAACAACTTCATACCCCTTCTTTTCAAGAAAAAATAATTGTGGCTTGAGCATATCGATCTCATCATCAGCCCATAGAATTTTTATACTAGACATAAAGCGCTTTTTGGTATTTGATTTTACTCTGTCTTGAGAGACATATTTACGAAAGTGTAATAATGCTGCGCTAGATAGAAAGTTTAGAAGAGATGAAAGACCTTTTTGTTCGGAGGTACTAAAACGCTATCACTTCTGTAAATATTCTGACAAGATTCATTTTAGGTACGCTTTATGCTATATCTCTTTGATGGCTCGACGCAAGATTTTTAATGATCCTATATATGGGTTGATTAGTTTTCCATCAGATCTGATTTATGCCCTTATTGATCATCCATTTTTTCAACGCCTAAGGAGAATAGAACAACTGGGTATGTCTAGCCTAGTTTATCCAGGTGCCACACATACGAGATTTCATCATGCGCTGGGTGCTACTCATCTAGCAGACCGACTTCTCACCCAGTTGAGACGAAAGGGAGTAGACATCACAGACGAAGAATATGAATCCACCTTAGTCGCCATCTTACTACATGATATAGGTCATGGACCATATTCTCACGCATTGGAGGGTGAAATAATCCCTATCAAACATGAGGATATCAGCACGCATATCATCGGATCACTTAACACGGAGTTTGATGGACAGCTTTCTGTAGCTAAAGACATATTTGACAACAACTATCATAAGACCTTTCTTTCTCAGATTATCTCTGGACAAGTGGATGTAGATCGGATGGACTATCTAAGTCGCGATAGCTTTTATACAGGAGTAGCCGAAGGTATCATAGGTTATGACCGGATCATCACCATGATGGATGTAAGAGATAACCAGCTAGTGATAGAAGAAAAAGGTATCCATAGTGTCGAAAAATTTCTTCTATCGCGATATTTCATGTATCAACAAGTATATCTCCATCGTGCTTCACTCTCTGCAGATCATATGCTGAAAGTGTGGCTACATCTATATAAGAAAGAGCTGATATCGGGCAATCTGCCTCCTCTGAGTCTTTTTGACAAAATATTAGCGTTGGGAGATGAGCCGCTAGGAGCTAAGGACATAGACTTATTTTTAAAACTTGATGACACAGACGTCATCCAAGCAATCAAAAGAAGTCAAGACCTAACAGATAAAGGGCTTTCCCTTATATCTAGTAACCTTATAAATCGTCAACTTCATGCCATAGAGACCCATACAGAACCGTGGTCGAATGAGAAGGTCGAAGAAGTAAAGTCAAGAATATCCAGGATCTTGAATAATGACGCTCAATTATTAGATAAAATGATTAATTTAGGACACGAGACAGTGCAACTCTACGATCATCGTGATGAAATAGCGATGCTGCAAAAGAAAAGTGGAAATGTTGTGACGTTAAGTAGTATGTCTCGTCTTAACTTATACCCGACTCCACTAGACCTACATTTTATTACATATCCTAAGCACGAATAGGTGAAAATACATGGGCATTGCGTACTTTTGCGGTCCTTTAAGATAGACTTATATCAAATTCATTAATAAACGCTTTCAAAAACATGAAAAATCTGAACTCTTTATTGACTTTGTGTCTGCTTTTTGCAGTGGTAGGCTTGGTCGCTCAACCTGAGGCAGGAATGCCATCTGAGCCGGGCAAGTGCTACAGCAAATGTCTTATTCCTGATGAGTACGAGACTGTGACAGAACAGGTACTTGTCAAGGAGGCTTCTTCGAGAGTAGCAATATCTCCGGCGAAGTATGAGACGGTTTCCGAGCAGGTACTTACTAAGGAGGCAGCCACCACATTGAGCGTCAATGCTGCTCAATTTGAAACTGCTTCAGAGCAGAAGCTAGCTAGCGAGGCTTCTTCTACTCTTTCAGTCGTTCCAGCAAGATTCGAAACAGTCTCAGAACGCAAACTCGTAAAAGAAGCTCCTAGAGCTATCGCAAGTGATAACCCAGGAGGTTCACTTGGAGAAGTTGGTAATCTTACTACACAAGCTGCCCAATTTGAGACAGTGTCTGAGCAAATCCTCGTAAAGGAAGCTTATACTCGTCTAAAGGTTGTTCCTGCTGTCTTTGAGACAGTGACTGAGCAAAAGCTTGTACAAGAAGCTTACACAACTATCCGTACCGTACCAGCTGTCTATGAGACAGTTACTGAACAAATTTTATCGAAAGAAGCATACACTGAACTCAGTGTTGTTCCTGCTGTCTATGAGACAGTGTCTGAGCAAATCCTTTCTAAGGAGGCGTATAGCACGATCTCTACATCTCCTGCAGTATACGAGACGATTACTGACCAGGTACTTGAGCAAGAAGCTGGTACACGTATCGAGCGTATCCCTGCGGAGTTTGAGACAGTATCAGAGACTATCCAAACAGCTGCTCCTTCTACAAAGTGGGAGAAAAGAAAACTAGACAAAAACTGTCTTTCAGCAGATCCTAACGACTGCTTGACATGGTGCCTAGTTGAGATCCCAGCACAGTTTAGAACAGTTACGAAGCAAGTAAGAAAAGCTTGTGCTTCAGGATACACAGCAAGTGGTGATGATTGTATCAGAACTATCGAAGTACCTGCCAAGTATGGTACTCGTAGCTACCAGAAGTTAGTAACTCCTGCTACAAGCAATAAGAACGACGTACCAGCAGTATACACAACGAGAACATACAGAAAACTCGTTACTCCTGCTACAACAACATCTAGAGACATTCCTGCTGTTTACACGACAAGATCATATCAGAAAGTTGTAACTCCTGCTCATACTGTGACAGTAGAGATACCTGCTAGATATGAGACAGTAACACATCAGAAACTAGTTTCTCCTGCTACAACTTCAGTAGAGGAAGTACCTGCTGTTTATTCTAGCAGATCTTTCCAGAAGCTTACAAGACCAGCTTCAGCTAATGTAGTGCCTTGTGGTGGTACAGTACTTAATGTAAACTTTGAGTCTGGTTCTGCCGTACTTACTGCTGGATCAAGTGCTGAGATTACGAGAGTAAAAAATATGTTGGAAGAAAAGTCTGGTGTTACAGCTCAACTAGTTGGACACACAGATAGCCAAGGTGGTGAAGCTGCTAATCAGTCTCTATCTGAAAGAAGAGCTCGTGCAGTATATCAAGCTCTTGTAGACGCAGGAGTTTCTGCTTCAAGACTAGGATATGCTGGTATGGGAGAGTCACAGCCTGTAGCAAGCAACGAAACAGCTGCTGGTCGTAGACAAAACAGAAGAACAGAGCTTGTTACTTCTGGTGATGCAGGTGGTGGAGATTGCAATGTATATGGTACTGTTAGTTATCAAAAATTAGCTTCTCCTGCATCTACAACTTCTAATGAAGTACCTGCTAGATACGAGAACGTATCATATCAGAAACTTGTAAGCGACGCAAGCGTTTCTTCTGCAGATGTTCCTGCTCAGTATGGTAATAGAAACTACCAGAAACTAGCAGCAGCAGCGTCAACTTCAGTTACTGAGACTCCAGCGCAGTACAACAGTATCACTAAGACTAACCTAGTTAGACCAGGTGGATTTACTGAGTGGAGAGAAGTAGTATGTGAGACAGATGTAGATGCTAACCTTTACAGAAATATCCAGGCAGCTCTAATAGAAAAAGGCTACAATATCGGTTCTGCAGGTGCAGATGGTATATGGGGTGCCGCTTCTAAAGCAGCTCTTGTGAAATTCCAAAGAGACAACAACCTACCTGTAGGTGCTCTAAACATCGAGACGCTTAAGGCACTAGGTGTAAGATAATCACACAGATATATAAAACTCTCTAAGAGAGCAGAGCCCACTCAATTGTTGAGTGGGCTTTTTTTATGTCTGATGGATTCTATTTATATATGTTTTATTTAGATGTATAATGCACCACTTGACGTAGGTAGTTTATACATTTGCAACCTTCTAATAGTAAGATCAATTCGTAGAATATGGACAGTGTTTTTCATCTCATCAACAAAGAGTTAGAGCGTCAGCGATGTGGTGCAGAATTAATAGCCTCAGAAAACTTCGTCAGCCAACCAGTGCTAGATGCTATGGGCAGTTGCCTTACTAATAAGTATGCCGAGGGATATCCTGGAAAGAGATATTATGGTGGATGTGAGGTAGTCGATGAGGTAGAAACCTTAGCCATAGAACGACTAAAGTTGCTCTTTGATGCGGACTATGCTAATGTCCAGCCCCACTCAGGGGCACAAGCTAATGCGGCAGTCTTCTTAGCATGTCTAGAGCCTGGCGATCACATACTTGGTTTTGACCTCAGTCATGGTGGGCACTTATCCCATGGGTCTCCAGTGAATTTCTCAGGTAAGGTTTATAAACCTCACTTCTATGGAGTAGAACCTGATACCGGGACTATCGACATGGATAAGGTAGAAAAACTCGCGCTTGAGTGTCAACCAAAGCTCATCGTATGTGGAGCATCTGCTTATAGTAGAGATTGGGATTACAAGAGATTTAGAGCCATCGCGGATGAGGTAGGAGCCTTGCTTCTTGCAGATATCGCTCACCCCGCTGGATTGATAGCCGCGAAACTTTTGAATGACCCACTACCCCACTGTCATATAGTGACGTCTACAACACACAAGACCCTGCGCGGTCCAAGGGGAGGCATCATCATGATGGGAAAAAACTTCAAAAACCCATGGGGTAGAAAAACAAAAAAAGGCGCTGACATCATGATGTCTTCGATCCTGAATAGTGGAGTCTTTCCAGGTATGCAAGGTGGTCCCCTCGAACATGTGATCGCATCAAAAGCTGTAGCCTTCGGAGAAGCCCTTGATCCCTCTTTTAAAATCTATGGGCAACAAGTGATTAACAATGCTCAAGCTATGGCTGATGCTTTTGTAGGTCTTGGATACAAAGTTATATCAGGTGGCACGTCTAATCATCTTATGCTCATAGACTTGAGATCCAAAAATGTAACAGGTAAAGAAGCCGAAAATGCCCTGGTCAGAGCTGACATAACAGTGAATAAGAACATGGTTCCTTTTGATGACAAAAGTCCTTTTGTTACATCAGGGATAAGAGTAGGCACAGCAGCTGTCACCACTAGAGGCATGAAAGAAGCCGACTGTGTAAAGTTAGTAGAGTGGATAGATCAAGTTATTACAAATCACCAAAATGATACTATCATCAGCGAGGTAGGATCTAACGTGCATAGATATATGGAGAGCTTTCCACTCTATGCATCTTCCCTAGCTAGCGCCTAAGTCCATATCGTATCTGACATCGGTAAGAGCTAAGCCTTCAGGAGGTGCACTCTTCATATGGTGATTTCTTGTTCCTCTGTTGATGTTGTCCTCCAATTCAGAAAGTGACATCAGACCAGCACAAACTGACAAACTGCTACCCACTATAAGGCGTACCATTCCTCGAAGAAAGCGATTGGCTCTGATTTGATAAGTAATGGTCTCCGCACTGTTATTGAGATCCCATCGATTCTCAAATATCGTACAGAGCGTATGAGTTTCCGATCCGTGTAGCTTACAGAAAGATTTGAAGTCAGAAGTGTGCTGTATCACAGCACTAACCTTCTGTAACAATGACAGATCAAATTCTCTTGCATGGGATACATAGGTAGAGTATTTCCTCAAAAATGGGTTTTTCTGAAAGTGTATCGAATATGTGTAGGACCTAGAGGTTGCATTATACCTGGCGTGCAAGTCAGGATCTACCTTAAGTACTTGCTGGCAGGAAATAGCCTTAGGTAACATCCTATTCAGCTTATAGTGCAGATTTTTGGGATACTCATCCCTAGGAAGGTCGACATGGGCGATGTAGTAATTGGCATGAACACCCTTATCGGTTCTACCACAGCCAACCACAGATAGATTAGTACTATATAAAGTTGCTAGGACGCTCTCGATCTCACCTTGAACTGTCGAAACATTAGGTTGGATCTGCCAACCTGCATAATCAGTTCCATCGTAGGCAATCTGGATAAAAACCCTCATAACAGACTTACAAGATAGGAGGGAACAAAACCGCTACCAAATAAATTCAGTAGCGGGCGTATAAAAATGATACGTTGGAAATTTATACACCTACAATATACACACTTGGAGCCGTTTATTAGACATTTAACAACAATGTTGGTATAAATTTAAGTTATCACTGAAAGAGGTCAGTAATCGCAAACAATTGAACTAAAGACTAAGGAAAACCCTTACAAGCGTTTATGCCACTTTGAGTTTGCTCAGCTTAGATTTTTGAAGCTGCCTCATGGCATATGAGTGAGTTACTTTATAAGATTTTACTTCTGAATCAGCTGGCAAGTTATACATAGCATCAGTAAGTATCTCTTCACATATAGATCTTAAACCTCTTGCGCCGAGTTTGAACTCAAGTGCTTTTTCTGCGATAAATTCAAGCGCTTCCTTTTCAAAAGAAAGCTCTATTCCTTCCAGCTCAAATAGCTTCTCGTACTGCTTAGTGAGGGCATTTCTCGGCTCTGTAAGGATCCTCATCATCGTATCTTTAGAAAGTGGATCGAGGTGTGTGAGGACTGGCAGACGTCCCAATAACTCCGGAATCATGCCATAGGACTTGATGTCTTGGTGGATCAAATATTTGAGCAATGAATTATCATCTACTTGATCTAACTCTTCGGCTTTCTTAAAGCCTATGACCTGAGTATTCAACCTTTTGGCAATGATCTTCTCTACCCCACTAAATGCCCCTCCACAAATAAAGAGTATATCTGAAGTGTTCACAGGGATAAGCTTTTGCTCTGGGTGCTTTCTGCCTCCTTGCGGTGGTACATTTACTTCTGTTCCTTCTAGCATCTTAAGGAGAGCTTGCTGAACACCCTCACCAGAGACATCTCTGGTGATAGACGGGTTGTCACTTTTTCGAGCGATCTTATCTATCTCATCGATATATACTATACCCTTTTGCGCAGCTTCTACATTGTAATCACATACCTGAAGAAGTCGGCTAAGCATACTTTCTACGTCTTCTCCGACATATCCCGCCTCTGTAAAGACTGTAGCATCCACGATAGCAAATGGAACATCCAAAAACTTGGCAATAGTCTTGGCTAGAAGAGTCTTGCCAGTACCTGTATTACCTACAAAAAGGATGTTGGACTTTTCTAGTTCCACCTCATCTAATGCCCTATTATACTTAAGACGCTTATAGTGATTATAAACAGCTACGGAGAGATACTTTTTTGCATCGTCTTGACCTATCACATAGGTGTCAAGGTATTCCTTGATATCAGAAGGCTTTACCCCTTCTGGTAAAGAAAAAGGTATATCCTTATCGCTGTAGTCGTTTTTTAATTCCTTAGTTACGATATCTGATGCCTGCTCTACACAAGACTCACAGATATGACCCTCTACTCCTGCTATCAAGAGTAAAGCATCACTTTTATCCTTTCCGCAAAAAGAACATTTTGGGGTATTTATCTTACTCATAGTCTACGTACGTTAGGATGCTTTCTTTCTACTCAGCACCTCATCAACAAGACCATACTCCTTAGCATCCTCAGCTTTCATCCAATAATCTCTATCGCAATCCTTTTCTATTTGCTCTACTGACTTACCAGTATGCTCTGCCATGATCTCGTATAACTCCATCTTCATATCCTTAATCAGGTTATAGGATATTTCCATATCAGAAAACTGCCCCTGCATCCCACCTGATGGCTGATGTATCATCACTCTACTGTGTGGCAAACAACTTCTTTTCCCATTCTTGCCAGCGCACAATAATACCGCCCCCATAGATGCAGCAAGACTAGTACATATAGTATTCACATCTGGGCTTACATATTGCATCGTATCATAGATACCAAGACCTGCTATCACTGATCCTCCAGGGCTATTGATAAACATTTGGATATCCATCTTCGGATCGGTCGATTCTAAAAAAAGTAGTTGGGCCTGAACCACATTTGCTACATAGTCATTGACCGGTACACCCATAAATATGACTCTATCCATCATCAACCTACTGAACACATCCATACCGACGATATTCATCGGTCTTTCTTCTATAACCTGAGGTGTAAATCCTTCTATATTGGGTATAGTACTACCGCTACGATCCATATACTTTTCTAAGTGCATGGTGCTCATCCCCATATGCTTTGTAGCGTATCTCTTAAACTCTTCCTGACTAAACATAACTAGTTTTTAATATAACGATTAGTTCTCATATCTTAATATAACAACAGTAACCTATCCATTGTTCTCCTGAAGTTCTTTGACTATATTTTGATACTCCTCTTGGTTCACATTCTTATCAACGAGTTGTACGGTACCTACGATATGGTCAAATACTTTATCTGCGAGAACTTCTTCATATCCTCTTTGCACAGCTTGCTGATCTTGCATCAATCTATCACCGATTGATTCAAAGTCAAGGTCCATGCCCATACCAGCTCCGTAACCGTACTGTGCAAACTGTTGTTTGAAGTTTTCGACTAGGTGACTTCGGACTGAATCGGGCTCAACCTTGATATCCTGATCTCTTGCTATTTTTTCCTTGATAAGCGTCCATTTGAGATTTTTAGTGAAGTCCGCGTACTCAGACGCTATCTGTTCTTCAGACAACTTATCATTAGAAGCTTTTAGCCATCTTTTTAAAAAAGGATCGGGAAAAGTAATGTCGTGATTCTCTATCAGAGACTCTAGTATTTTCCTTTTGGTGATAGCTTGACTCTGGGTTGTATAGTAATCCGAAAGGTTTTCCTTTAGTTTCTCTTTTGCTACGGTCTCGTCCTTAACGTCCTCGCCAAATGCGGATTGATAGAATTCTTCATTCACCTCTGCAGGAACTAGTCTTTTTATCATTTTCACCTCAGTTGCGTATAATCTCCCGACTCCATCTGGTGCATCCTTGAGAAAATACTTCTCTACATAGGCTTCATCAGTATCTTTTTCTAACTCATAGATATCAACAGTCCCTTTATACCCTATCGTTTTACCCGTGTATTCTTCCCTGTATGCATCAGTCATGCGGTCAGGCATAATCATGATCTCCGTGGAGTATGGTTCGTCAAGTTCACTTGGAGACTCCGTAATCTGTAAAGTCACAATATCCTTTTCCTCTATAGGAGCCTCTATCTCTTCTTGAGTTCCCATACGCTTTCTGATATCCATCATCCCTTCTTCGAGCATGACTTCATCGATGTCCACCTGATACTTTTCATATTTGTCTTGGGCACTTACACCCTTTACATCAATCTCAGGTGCAAGACCTATATCGAACTTGAAAGTATAGTCTTGCAAATCCTTAACGTCAAAATCGAAAAACTCCTGTTCTTCAGCAGCTATAGGGCTTCCGAGTATACTCAGATCTTTGATTTCGCTTTGTATAGTCTCCTGGATCTTCTTATCGATCACTTCAGCTAATATCCCGCGACCATACATCTTTTTGATTGCTGACATAGGCACTTTGCCTTTACGGAAGCCCTTCATCTGAGCCTGCTTGCTATACTTTTTCAGCTCTTTGTCATAAGTAGGCTTATAGTCGTCCTTCTCTATTGTTATGGTCAGTCGAGAACATAGTGTTCCTGCTTCGGTCAGCTCTGTCTTCATAGTCTATATCTAAATATTAAATCCTTGGTATAAAAAAAAATGCCGAGTAAGCACTCAGCATCTCCACTCTTTATGGTGCGGGTGGAGGGACTCGAACCCCCACGCCGTGAAGCACTAGATCCTAAGTCTAGCGTGTCTACCAATTTCACCACACCCGC
>CAYYBR010000143.1:0-11028 GCA_964470035.1 uncultured Saprospiraceae bacterium | reverse complement strand
CTTAGAGTCTGGTTAGTAGGCGAAATGTCAGGGCCCGATCTTTTTGAGCTCATCGAGTTGATAGGTACTGCAGAAGCGCAAGAGCGGATAAAACGAGGAATCGAAGTTGTAAAGTCCCTAGATTAAAAAGATATGGATAAGAAAAAAGAAGACGATGAAAAGTTAGAAGGGTTTGATATTAATATAGACCCTTTCGGAAATATTTCGTCGAATATGAAAATCGAAAAGCTCAATGAGTATCTCGACAAGCATGTCGACGATAAAAAGTTAAAGCCGTCTTCGGAAGAAGAATAATCCTAGGGGTATTCTTCTTTTCTTTGATTATTGATGATTAATGCCCCTATCACACCTGGCACCCATCCACAGATAGTTAGTAACACTACTAAAAGAAATGAGCCGCAACCTCTGTCTATCACAGCAAGTGGAGGAAGAAAAATGCACAATAGCGCTCTTAAGAGTCCCATGGTTTAATAATAATGATGCGAGTACATGATATGTACAAAGTGATCATCATATCCAGCATGATCGACTAATGTGGATGAAAAATCGAAGAAAACTATCCTTGAGCGTCTACCACCGCTATAGCAACCATATCTACTATCTCTCTTACAGTGGCACCCAGCTGAAGGATGTGTACTGGCTTATCTAAGCCTAACATAACTGGCCCTATCATATCTATATTAGCCACCTCATGGAGTAAGTTATAGGCTATGTTAGCAGATGAAAGATTAGGAAAGACCAAGATATTAGCATTATGGCCTGCCAACTTTGAGAAGGGATGCATCTCTTTGATAAGATCCCCAGAGAATGGCATATGAGCTTGCATCTCTCCATCTACAATCCAATCAGGATGTCTGCGGTGCAAGATCTCGGTTGCCTTTCTCATCAGCACGGCTGACTCACCATAAGCCACACTTCCAAAGTTCGAATATGTGACCAAAGCGATTTTAGGTTTGATATTGAACTTCTCCACTTGTCTTGCGACGAGCTCAGAGATATCTGCGACGTCTTCAGCAGCAAGATGGTGATTGATAGTCGTATCCGCGAGGAAGATTGGACCAAATCGCGTCATCATGATATGCATGGTCGCTACCTTTTTGACACCTTCTCTTGGACCTATTATCTGAAGAGCTGGTCTGACAGTATCAGGATACTTTCTGGTCAATCCGCCGATCATGGCATCAGCATCGCCCTGATCTACCATCATAGCACCATAATAGTTTCTCTTGCGCAACATACCTAGTCCTTCTTGCAGCGTCTGTCCTTTCCTTTTTCTTTTATCAAAGAAGGCCTGCCCATAGGTTTCTAGTTTCGCTACCTCTTCATCATTTGTAGCCTTACTTGGGTCTATGATCCTAACATTTGGGATATCTATATTGTACTCACCCATAAGGCTTGTGACGCGCTCGACATTACCAAGAAGTATGGGAAATGCGATTCCCTCATCATACACAACTTGAGCTGCTTTGAGCACAGATAAGTTAGCCGCATCCGCGAACACAACTCTTTTAGGTGCCTGCTTGGCTTTTGTCTCGATGACTTTGGTCAGGGTATTATCGAGGCCAAGTCTACTTGATAGTTCGTACTCATAGGCATCCCAGTCAGTGATGGGTTCTTTGGCTACTCCAGAGTCCATAGCCGCTTTTGCCACAGCAGGCGCAACTTCTGTGATTAATCGTGGGTCGACGGGTTTTGGTATGATATAATTCCTACCAAAATTTAGGTTGGCATCACCATAAGCCATGTTTACCATATCTGGTACTGGCTCTTTTGCCAGTCTAGCAAGAGCATAGACCGCAGCTATCTTCATTTCTTCATTGATGAAGCTCGATTTGACATCGAGAGCACCTCTAAAAATATATGGGAAGCCAAGCACATTATTAACCTGATTAGGATAGTCTGACCTTCCCGTAGCCATGATCACATCTTCTCTCGCCCTTGTTGCTTCTTCAAAGCTGATCTCCGGGGTAGGATTAGCCATCGCAAACACGATAGGATCCTTAGCCATAGCTTTGATATCATCTCCTCTTAGAAGGTTACCTCTCGATAGTCCTACAAAGACATCAGCCCCAACAAGAGCATCTAGAAGTGTTGTTTCTATGGATAGATTTCCATTAACAAACTCTGGTTTCTTTCCATTGAGGTCGGTTCGATCAGGATGTATCAATCCCTTACTATCGAACATGAATATGTTTTCTTTTTTAGCGCCTAGAGAAATGTATAATTTATTACACGAGATCGATGATGCTCCGGCTCCGCTCACAACTATTTTTACATCTTCTATCTTTTTGTCTACGATCTCAAGCGCATTAAGTAGCGCTGCAGCACTTATGATCGCAGTACCATGCTGATCATCATGCATCACAGGTATATCCAGTTCTTCACGTAGTCGTTCTTCTATCTCAAAGCATGCTGGAGCAGATATATCTTCTAGGTTTATGCCTCCAAAGGTGGGTTCGAGTATTTTGACAGTCCGGACAAACTCATCGACATCTTTGGTATCTAACTCTATATCAAAGACATCGATATCAGCATAGATCTTAAACAAGAGACCTTTTCCTTCCATGACAGGTTTACTTGCTTCAGGACCTATATCGCCTAAACCCAGAACAGCTGTACCATTAGATATGACAGCGACAAGATTACCCTTGGCGGTATACTTATATACATCTTCCTTTTTCTTAGCTATCTCAAGACAGGGATCAGCTACACCGGGCGAATATGCCAATGAAAGATCTCTTTGATTCGCTGTCTCCTTTGTTGGGATGACTTCTATCTTCCCAGGTCGCCCTTTAGCGTGATAATGTAAGGCCTCTTCCTTAAGTGACGTCTTGCTCATACTCTTCTAGATTCAGGAGGACTAATGTACTTAGTTATATGTCTGAAAACAGAAAAGCACGAAAAAAGATGACTAAGAGATGTTCTGTTGTTCTTCTTTTAGTAGAAAATCACGAAGGGTTAGGAGATCGCGGTGTTGATCGAAGATATTTGAATACCGTGATGAGATGTATGGTAAGTAGCCTTACCCTTTTTGATAACCAATACCTGAGGAGATTCATGACGCACCCCATAACGCTCTGCTATTGCCTTAGAGATAGGGCGTAGACGTAGCAGGTCCAGATAGTAAAATGCAAAATCTCCCTCAAGATTACTCCAGTCCATCTCAATTCGATGCTTGGCAGATGCACTGATACCACAAGTCGTACTATGCTTAAATAAGATCACAGGCTTATCGTGAGACAACTCATCTATCTTTTCTAATTGTGATACATCAGAAAGTATATCCCACCCTTCTTGTTTTGTTGCTTGGCTAGCTTTTAATCGATCTAAAAATCCCATGATTCATATGCTTATACCAGATAAAACCTAATTGCATCAAAATAGTTTCCTGCATGTCCAAAAGGTGGATATATCTCCTGTACTATCGAGTAAAGAGTCGAGAGAGTTAATGATCCTTCACTCGGGCATCAAAAAGAAGGTCAAAAAGCTTTTTTATCGACGTATACACACTTCCGATCTACAAGCGTTTTACTTATATATCGAATAATATACTAGACTTGTAAAGGAAAATTTAGCATCAATTACTAACCAATCTATAACTATGAAACTACTGATCCAATCATGCCTCTTTGCTGCATTTTATTTAATGACTTATCAAGCAAGTGCCCAGTCAGGAGACATGAAACACATCACAACTGTCGAAGGTATATCTGAATACCAACTTGACAACGGGATGAAAGTCCTACTCTTCCCAGACCCATCCAAACCACAGATCACTGTTAATGTCACCTACCTAGTAGGAAGCAGACATGAAGACTATGGTGAAACTGGTATGGCACACTTGTTAGAACACCTTGTTTTTAAAGGAACTCCTAACCATCCAGATATCCCTAAAGAGCTAAAAGATCATGGTGCCTTTTATAATGGTACGACATGGTATGATCGAACGAACTACTTCGAGACGATGACTGCTTCTGACGAAAACCTCGAGTGGGCTCTTGATATGGAAGCAGATCGCATGGTGAATTCATATATATCTGCTGATGACCTTGAAAGTGAGATGACAGTAGTCCGTAACGAATTCGAAATGGGCGAGAACAATCCGACTGGAGTTCTTATGAAAAGAGTCATGTCAGCATCTTATCAATGGCACAACTACGGTCAGACGACCATAGGCGCTCGGGCTGACCTAGAAAATGTCCCAATAGACAGACTTCAGGCATTCTACAAAGAATACTATCAGCCTGACAATGCAGTACTCCTTGTTGTTGGAAAATTTGAAGAAGAGAAAACAAAAGGTCTTATCCAAAAATACTTCGGATCTATACCTAGACCAGAGAGAGAACTCACAACTACGTATACAAGAGAACCTACGCAGGATGGAGAGCGCGAAGTATCTCTAAAGAGAGTCGGAGATGTCCAAGCTCTAGCTGCAATGTATCATATCTGCTCGATGTCGCATCCTGACTATGCTCCGCTTTCCGTACTTACTCAAGCCCTAACTGATGAACCAGGCGGACGACTTTACAATGATCTCGTAGAAACTAAAAAGACAACTAATGTATGGGGCTGGGCTGCTGGTCTCAAAGAGCCAGGCTTTATCTACTTCGGTGCCGATATACTGAAAGACAAAGATCTTGAAGATGCAAAATCAAGTCTTCTTTCAAGTCTTGATGATGTAGCGGTTAATCCCCTTACTGAAGATGAAGTAAAAAGAGCTAAAACGTCGTTACTCAAGCAATTTGATTTAGCCTTTAACGACAGTCGACAAATAGGTGTTTTTGCAAGTAACTATATTGCTTCTGGAGATTGGAGGCTCGCCTTCTTAACCAGAGACAGAACACAAGATGTCTCACTCGATGATGTCATCCGAGTCGCTAAAAAGTACCTCATGCCTTCTAATAGAACTGTTGGAAAGTTCATCCCAGTCGAAGAGCCTGAAAGAGTTGAGATCCCAGCCTCTCCTGATATAGCTGAACTATTAGAGGGTTACACTGGAGGAGAAGCAATAAGTCAAGGTGAAGCCTTCGATCCCACACCTCAGAATATAGAAAGTCGACTCAATAGAAATGTAAATGAAAACTCTATTGATCTGGCCTTTATGCCGAAAGAAACACGAGGAGATGCAGTCCAGGCAGTTATGACTTTTAAGTTTGGAGATAAAAAAAGCCTTAGCAATAAGTCGACTATATCCAATCTAACAGGAAGCATGCTCATGCGAGGCACTTCCTCTCAGACACGCCAGGAAATTAAAGATGCACTAGATAACATGAAAGCCAATGTTAGGATCAATGGTTTCTATGGCACACTCAATGTAAGTATCGAAACTGAAAGAGAGTTCCTTCCTGATGCCATACGCCAAGTAGCCAGTGTTATAAAAGATGCCTCGTTCCCAGAAGATGAATTTTCTAAGTTGATAGATGAAAGACTTGCGCAGTTAGAAGAGCAAAAATCTCAACCCATGGCGCTCGCACAAAATGCTATTCAGAGAATTACAAATCCTTATCCAAAAGAAGATGTGCGATACAACAGTACTTTTGAAGAGGATATAGAAATGCTGAACGATGTCAGCCTAGATGATGTAAAGAGTTTTTATGCTGATTTTTATGGTGGAAGCAATGGTGCTATCACCGTTGTTGGCGACTTTGATAAATCCGAGATCGAACCTATCCTTTTAGAAGAATTTGGATCTTGGAAAAGCCCAAAGCCTTTTAAAAGATTAGAAGCAGAATTATTTGAGGTAGTTGCTCAAGATCTAGAAATAGAAACACCCGACAAGGCTAATGCTGGATTTTTCGCTGGATATAATTTTGCAATGAAAGATGACCATCCTGATTATCCTGCTCTTTTGATAGCTAATAGGATTTTTGGAGGTGGTGGCCTGAGCTCAAGGCTTGGTAATCGCATCAGACAAGAAGAAGGTCTGAGCTACGGGGTAGGTTCATATATGAATGCAAATCCTTATGTGGATAAAACTACTTGGGGTGCATATGCTATCTACGCTCCAGAAAATAAAGAAGCCCTTCAAACTGCTTTTTCAGAAGAGATTACTAAAGCTCTAACTGAAGGATTCTCAGAAGAAGAAGTGAATGATGCTATAAAAGGATGGTTGCAAAATCAGGAAGTTTCTAGATCACAAGATGGTTATCTGAGCAACACACTCAATAATTACTTGGAATACGAAAGAACGATGATGTGGAATGTTGAATTAGAAGAAAAGGTCGCAAACCTTACTGCCGACCAAGTGAACAATGCTTTTAAAAAGTACATCATCCCATCTAAGATATCTTATGTGAAGGCTGGTGACTTCGCGAAGTCCGAAATGAATAAACCGTAGCGCAGGAAACATTCCAAATAAAAAAAGTCCAGAGATTAAGTTTCTGGACTTTTTTTATTTATACAATCAGTATTGAATAGTTGAGTATAACCGATAATACTACTCAGTCATATTATTACACTATCGCGATGATTACTATCATTAATTTATCTCCATCTCCCACCCTTCATATACTCCATCTAGAGAATCAGCGCGTTGCTCTAAGCGTAATGTTGTATTGCTGAGCTTTTCAACATCAAGACGATCTTTTCTGCTAAAAGAAATGAAGTGCCCGTACTCTTTTGAGGCATCTTCTTCCATATCTCCGATTTTAAAATTGAGGCCGAGTAAAAACCTGCGGTAGTCGTGCATATCGACTTTTGTTTTAAAGGAAGCAAAATGTAAAAGTTGTCTTTTATCTTTTATTAGAATATTCTCTTCCTGGAGAGTTTTTAGGATACGACCATTGATCATGATCTGACGGAGATAATCATCGGGATATATAAAGTCCAAATAAACTTTCCACTCAGGATCTGATTTGAACTGATAATCTATGAGGATATCATTTTTAGATTTTAAAACATCCTCGATTTCTCGAGAGTCTTCTATATAGAAGTAATCTCTCACCTTGCATTGATATATCAGCCTGCCAGCGTTTTCGACATATTGATATTTAGAAAAAGCGCTATCCAGATCACTGATCACGCCTTCTGATGTTTCTATAAATTCAGCAGTAGGATAACCTTGCGGATCACATTCTAAAGATGTCTGTGTGATCTCTAATAAGTTTGGCAACTCTAGATATGGTGCATGATCATATAGATCTAATTGGACCATCATGACTCCCGGCCTTCCTTGCCATACGGCTTCATAACTATCCCATTGAGATGCGAGTTGAGTAGAAACTGACAAAAGTATCGCCAGTGTATATGATCGGAAGAACATTTACAAAAGTGAAATGATAAAAATGACTAAGTCTTTCTCTTTTTCTTCTTGGCAGCTGGAAACAATACGTTATTTAGAATCAAGCGATACCCCGGAGATGTTGGATGAAGATTAAGGTCAGTCTCTGGATCTTCTACATAGTGCCTATAGTCTTCTGGGTCATGTCCTCCAAAGAAAGTCCAAGTACCATATCCGTGAGTGCCGTGGATATATCTTGCTTCATTGACACTTTTGTTCTCTCCCATGATCAGAACATCGGATTTAATGTGATCTCGATCATAGGCCGTCGTCTGTCCCATGAATCCTTTGATCGTCCGTGTATGGTTTTGCGTAAGCATCGTAGGTATGACGTCCCACTTCGCAGAAAAATCAAAAAGTGAGAAGTAATCCACTTCAGGCTTTACCGCCCTTTTTTGCGGTGACATATCTATCGAAGAGTATTCGTATTCCATAGGATTACGCACTAGCTGCCAATCTTTGAAGGCAAAAGTTTGTGAGAAATCGAGTTTTTCTTGCGCATTTGCATCAGCACCATCGCCATCGTACATCTTCTCACATATATCTATACCTTCTGCCGCAAGCGCTATATCAAAGGAGTCAGTGGCACTACACATAGCAAACATAAACCCTCCTCCTTCTACATACTCTTTTATTTTCTTAGCTACTGTTAACTTTAGCTGGCTTACTTTTTTATATCCAAGACTCCTTGCTAACTCTTCCATCAATCGCTGATTCTCTCGATACCATAGCGTTGTATGATATGATCTATAGAACTTGCCATACTGCCCAGTAAAATCCTCATGATGAAGATGTAACCAGTCATACTCTGCGAGCTTGTCGGTCACAACCTCTCGGTCATATATAGTTTCATAAGGGATCTCTGCATAAGTCAAAACCAGTGTCACGGCGTCATCCCAAGGTTGTATCCGCTCTCCCCTAGCGTTGAATTCTGGCGTATAGACGGCGATCTTAGGAGCTTGCTCTAGTTTGATCACATCTTGATTGCGCTCTGGATCTGCTATCTCTTGTCGGATGGATGCAAAAGCACCATTAGAGATAACGCGATAGTTAATATTGCGGATTTTACACTCAGCTTCAGCTATAGAAGTATGTTCAAAGGCAAATGCTCCTCCCTCATAGTTCAACAACCAATAAGCCTCCTGACCATTGTCTAAGATCCAATAGGTCATGCCATAGGCTTTAAGGTGGCTTTTTTGCTGTTCGGCGTCCATAGGTATAAGTATGTATGATGCTGATAGCTGTATGCTCGCACCCCATATCAAGAGGAGCAGAAGTGAAATCCGGTTCATATTCATAGAAATATGTGCTTTATAGTGTTTAGGTAACGCATCAAAGCGAAAAATAGTCACATGAAAGGACAGTTTTATTATTTACTTAAAGGATCATCATATCCGAGCAAGACATCTATAATATTCTCATCTTTACAACCTCGTAGTAGCGACCTTTTGTGGAGCATATAAGTTTTCAGTATCCTTTCTGGTTTTCAGTACTTGCTTTAGTTGGAGCATTGGGCTTTGCATGCCTGCTATATTTCAAGTCTAAAGGCTTTGATGGAAAAAATAAATGGCTGAAGCCATTGCTATATACGCTACGTTTCATTCCCATCTTAGGTATAGGTCTTCTCTTACTCGGTCCGCTTCTCAAGCAACTGCTAGAAGAAACTAAAAAGCCCGTAGTCGTCTTGCTAAGCGATGATAGTAGATCCATCGATCGATGGATAGAAAGTGGAGATACTGATGACCCTAGGCTAAAGATGGGAGAACTTGCTCAGAACTTATCCGAATCATACGATATAGAGCACTATAGTTTTGGTGAGGACATCAAGCTCGTGGGTGAGGATACCTCTCTATATGATCAAGAGATCACGGATATCAGCAAAACTCTGCAGTATATCAGCGAAGTCTACGAAGGAGAAAATCTTGGTGCTGTAGTCTTGGCCACTGATGGCATCTATAATCAGGGTAGTAATCCGATTTATGCAAAGATCAGAGCTGATATACCGATCCATAGCATAGCACTTGGTGATACAACAAGAAGGCGCGACATATCTGTAGAAACCGTCTTGTATAATGAAGTAGCATATCTGGATGATGAGATGATTACGCAGGTAGACATCAAAGCCTCTAATGCATCAGGAAGGAGTGCAAGACTATCTGTAGAAAAAGAAACTCCTAGTGGTTATCAAGTTGTAGAAAGAAGAGACATCACTATAAGCGGTGACGAATATTTCACATCAGTTGACATCCAACTCCAACTTGATCAAGCTGGTATTAATCATTTTAGATATCGTGTATCTTCTATCGATAATGAACTTAATCAAACCAACAATACCAAAGACGTCTACATCGAGGTATTGGATGCAAGACAGAAAATCGCCATACTCGCAGCAGCACCTCATCCAGATATCACAGCGATAAAACAGATACTCGAACAAAACAAAAACTATGAGGTCTCCATACATATCAAGGATATCTCTATCACAGATATCAATGATACCGATGTAGCGATCTTCCATAATCTACCTAGTAGAAGCCAAAGTATCGATAACATCCTTAGAGCCCTCACTAGAACTTCGGTTGCTAAGATGTATATCGTCGGAGAAGATACTGACCTAGGCAAATGGAATAGTGTACAAGATCAGCTCAACATCAGAGGCAGCAGAGGTAATGCTAACAATGCCCAGGGATTGCTCAATAATGAATTCGACTACTTTACGATAAGTGATAATCTTAAGAATCAGATAAGCGACTTCCCACCCCTTGCTTCACCATATGGTGAGTACAGCATCGCGGGACAAAGTGATGTTATGCTTTATCAGCGCATCGGAGATATCAATACAGAGTTTCCCTTATTAGCTTTTAGCGATGCTGACGGATCGAAGACTGCCTACCTCCTAGCTAATGACATATGGCGCTGGAAACTCTATGATCACTTGCAACACAGTAACTTCGACATCATATCAGAGTTACTAGAAAAATCAATCACATATATCTCTACGAAGGAGGACAAACGCAAGTTTCGAGTCAGCACTAATGACAATGTCTTCTTGACTAATGAAGATGTCATCTTTTCGGCTGAGCTCTATAACAACAACTACGAACTAATTAATGAACCTGAAGTCACACTACAGATGACTTCCTCAGGAGGAGATGAGTTTGATTATACCTTCTCAACTACGGATCAGGCGTACTCTTTGGATATAGGCAGACTCCCCGCAGGCACCTATAATTATACCGCTAACACCTCATGGAGCGGCGAAAAATATGCTGACTCTGGACGCCTAGTTGTGCGAGACATCCAGTTCGAACTCTATGATCAAGAAGCTCGACACGCATTACTATATAGTCTTGCTGAGAGAACTGGTGGTACTGTGACCTATCCTAATGATATTTTGGCTCTGGGCACTGATCTATTATCCTCAGATAAGATCAAGCCTGTGATCTATCAGAGTACGATTACCAAGCCCCTGATGGACAACAAGTGGTTTATACTCCTATTGATAATTCCTCTTTTGCTAGAGTGGGCGCTCCGTCGATATTTTGGCAGTCTGTAGATAGACTTTTTCTTCCTCTTCACTTTCGTAAATGATGAGCCCTAAAAAGGGAAAAGCTGGTCATGATATCAGATGACCAGCTTTTGCAAATTATAATCCCATGAACATAAATCTTAAGATCACATCTGACCTTTTTACTCAATATATTAACTCAAAAAACTTTCAATTTTCTTAAGGCAGAAGCCTTTATATG
>CAYYBR010000142.1:0-11147 GCA_964470035.1 uncultured Saprospiraceae bacterium | reverse complement strand
GGAGACAGGAGGTAAAGATTTTATAGTAGCACACGCTTCGGCAAATGTTGATCAACTATCTATAGCCTTGTTAAGAGGTGCATTCGAATACCAAGGTCAAAAGTGTAGCGCAGCATCGAGGGCATATATCCCAAGATCGATATGGCCCAAAGTCAAAAAGAGATTGCAAGACGATATGAAGACTTTGAAAATTGGAAGCCCGGAAGATTTTTCTAATTTCATCAATGCAGTTATCGATAAGAAAGCATACTCCAAGATCACTAAATATATCGCTGGAGCTAAGCGCTCCAAGGATGCTAAGATTATCGCAGGAGGCACTTATGATGATAGCGAAGGGTACTTTATAGCCCCTACTGTGATAGAAGCAAAAGACCCAATGTATAAGACGATGTGTGAAGAGATCTTTGGACCCGTCTTGACTGTTCATGTCTATGCTGATAGTAAGTTTGACCAGATTTTAGATATCGTTGATAACACCTCAGTCTATGCTTTGACAGGTGCGATCTTTGCCCAGGATAGAAATGTAATTAGAAAAATGTCTAAGCGCCTTACCTATTCTTCTGGTAACTTCTATATAAATGACAAACCAACTGGAGCCGTCGTCGGCCAACAACCATTTGGGGGAAGTAGAAGATCGGGTACTAATGATAAGGCAGGATCGATACTTAACTTGTATAGATGGATTTCACCAAGAACGATAAAAGAGAATTTTGTCGCACCGACTGATTATAGATATCCTTTTCTTGGCTAATTAGGGTTGTAAGCAGCTGCTTGACAGAAGAATATAGCGTAGATCTTGTAGGCGCCCTGCGAGTCTAGCGGTTGATTAGCAAACATTCATCATATGAGAGCCTAGGTAGATGATAGATAGGTGTTTTCTCTAAGCATATGATATGTTTTTGCAAAGCTCCTTGAAATAGAAAAATCCTCCAATGTCAGCTTGCAAAAGGTCGATGAAGAGTCTTAGTCGAACTAGCTAATTTTAACTAGCTAGTTTAAGCTATTTATACGGTTTTGTGTCATGTTGAGAATGCTTTAAAAGAGAAAGCTTTTACATTTAAGTTTTCTAGTTTAATTATGCTCATGTGTCGATTGAAACCCTCGATGAAGTCTGTGTTCCTATGGATAATTGTGATCCAATTTTTTGTCCATACTGTTGAGGGGCAGGAAGTACTCCCAGCCATTATAGAGAATTCTGATATAGATACAACTGCTTTCGCCGATAAGGATAAGGATCAAGAGAAAGAAAACTTCGGGTTTAGTTTTTACATAGCTACGGGAGAATATGGCTTTAATAGAACTTCTTCAAGATTTGTGTCTCCTTTGATTTCCAATAATGAAAGATCATTTGGAATAGGTATCGCGTCGGATTTAGCCGATTACAAACACTACAAGGCAAGATTGTATGTGGGGTATGAACAAGTTAGTGTAGCTGAAACATTTAGAAGATCCGATCAGTCATTATTTGAAAGTAGATTGCAATTCAAATCTGTCAATGTTGGAATTATTCCAGTGATCCTTTCTATCGGAGATAGCTTCGGAGGTTATATCGGAGCTGGTGGATTTGTACACTATCATATTGATACAAATATTGACTCTCCTGATGGGACCGACTTTAATATTGATGTCGATGAAGTATTTGAAAGAGTTGGGTATGGATCAGTTGTGCAGCTTGGCGTTTTTTACAAAACGATAAGATTAGAAATCAACGGTTTTAGTTCATTCTCTGATACTTCTGAGGTAGTGGGTATTCCGAATCTCAAAAGAATTGGATCAACAATATCATTGCATTATGGATTTTAGGGTGTTGAGGTTTATTGCATATTTTATAATTGTCTATACGATAGCTCTTTGTAGTTGTACAGAGCCTGAAGTGGTCGATGCTATAGAGTTTTACGAGATTGGGGATGTCGATGATATCTTTTTGACAGTTTCATCTGATCTCTATGTAGAAGGAGGAGATCCTATAGAACTAACCGCTATAGCTCGAGATGAATTCAATGACTTTCTAACAAATATAGGTGTTCAGTTTACCGTCAATGATCAACCAATCGAAGGAAATTCTTTTATTCCTGATAAGACTGGAATATTTTGGGTAAGGGCTGTTATTCCTGAGATTGACTTTGCTTCACCTATTATAGAGGTATTTAGTATTTATGAAGCGGATGTCGGTGAGGCACAACTAGTTTATAGTGGCCCTCCTTTTCTAACAACTAATCCATGGTCTCTACCTCAGGATTTTTATCTCGAAGTAGAAACTATATTAGAAGGTCGCGAGAGAGTAGTAAGGCGCAAGTTTAATGATGTGTTCATGGATGGGGATATCCCCTTTGATACTGATGCTCCCATAGCCGAATCGGGTGTCTATGACTTCTATGCGAAGATTGGTAATTCTAATTCTCAATCTGCATCTATAGAAGTGCGAGAAGAGCCTGAGATCGAAGAAGTCAGTTTGCCTATAATAGTACATCAGCTTGGGGGTGCATTAGATGGTAGGGTAGTAGAGATCTTAGAAGAGGCCAATGAATTTCTTTCAAACACACATGAGTCACTTTTATTTAGAGATAACCCGAATAAGGTGGCTACTGGTATTAGTTTGATGGCTGCAGATACTGATCCCGACGGTGAAGTACTCGATTTTGCAGGATTGAATGTAGTTCTTGACTCAGTCGGAGATCTATCATCGTCAGATTTGCTTGAACTCGCCCGCCAGAATTATTGGGATCCCAATAAGTATATCAATGTTTACCTCTCGGATAGGGAATTACTATCTACAATTCCAGTCTCACTTCTAGGGGTTGATTTGGGTGGGGCGGAAACTGTAAGTACAGAACCAAGTGAGCCAATATTCAATGCAATATTTATTGGAGATCAAAACTGGAGAGCTGACGTACTGGCTCATGAGTTTGGTCACTTTATGACACTGCTCGATATCTATGAATTCAATTGCACAGGAGATGGTGATTTTCTATTAGATACATATGTTTATGATAAGGAATTAAATATTGATGCAGCAGATGGTGAGTTGATTATTGATACTTGTGGAGATATAGATATAGTTGAGAGCAATGTGATGAGCGAAATTTTAAACGTGAGCTGGCGGCAGATATTCACCTTTGATCAAAGGGAGCGCATGAGGCAAGTCATTGAATATGGCCTTTTCTTGCCAAGTCCTAAGAATTTGTTGAAGTAGATAGTTAGAGCATCTGCCGAGGTTATGGATGGTGATATCGCAATACAGACTTTATAGGTGTTGCCAAGAGTACCTTTCGAGACCGCTGAAGAGTTTTATTCATACCTTGGGTAGGCCTTGTTCTCTCTGAAGAACAACTGCGTCATCAATGGTTCATCTTTCGTATTTGCCAAGTGATGCTCTATACATTACCTTGAGCATGTTAGTGCCTAATTGATATGATTCGTGTAGTTGGAGCTTTTTGAGAACTCGCGGTTATATCTATATCCAAATTGGTCGTATACCCTGTCTTTCCATCTCTCACAAGTAGATATCTTTATGAGATGACAGTTGTTCATATCTTATTTGGTCTTCTGGTGTGTACTGCGATTTACCCTCAAGGTGATCTCATGCTGCTACAGGTCACAACAGAATTTTCTTCACCGGTAGCTCTGACTAATGACCGTACGAATCAAGAACTACTTTATGTAGTTGAACGCGGAGGTCAAATACACCTTCTAAGAAATCTAGCCACCGGAGAGGTAAGCGATGATCCTTTTTTAGACATTTCCGACAGGGTAACTAGTGGAGGAGAAAGAGGTCTACTAGGTATGGAGTTTCATCCTAACTATCCTGATAGTCCATTCTTCTTTGTGAATTACACATTTACCGAAAGTGGGCAACTGGGTACTCGTATTTCGCGGTTCGGTGTTATCAACGAAAATGAAGCTGATGAAAGCAGTGAGGAGACGATCATACAGTTAGATCAACCTTTCAGTAATCACAATGCTGGTGACCTGAAGTTTGGCCCAGACGGTTTCTTGTACATCCCACTAGGTGATGGAGGAAGTGGAGGAGATCCACTTAATCATAGTCAGAATCCGATGTCCCTCCTTGGCTCGATGCTGAGGTTAGATATCACAAGTGATGATTTTCCAGGTGATCAACAAAAAAACTATAGTATTCCGCTGGACAATCCATATCTGGGAGTAGCGACTCATCTTGATGAGATTTGGTCTTTTGGATGGCGCAACCCTTGGCGCTTCTCTTTTGATAGAGAGACAGGAGATATGTGGGTCGGTGATGTTGGACAGAATACTCGAGAGGAGATTTGTTACGAGCCTGCCGGTAGTGCGGGTGGAGGTAATTACGGATGGTCATGTAGAGAAGGCTTTTATGAAGCTGATTTTAATCCTTGTTTTCCAGGACCATTAGTTGATCCAGTTTTTGATATCATACGGGGTGATGCGAGGTCTATCACTGGAGGATATGTGTATAGAGGGACGGTATTTCCGGATTTTTTTGGTCTTTACTTCGCAGCTGATTTTGCGACTGGAGAGTGGTGGAGGATCAACAGCCAGGATTTCTCCGATGTAGTTCAGACTACTGAGATTACTTCAGTTACAACTTTCGGAACCTCTGTAAACGGAGAATTATACTGCGCCGCTATCGATGGATCTATCTATCGTATCATGGATGGCGGTGACTGTATCGACCAGATTGACATAACTAACCATACTCAAGATATTTTTTCGGCAGATGAGGAGATTAGGTCAGATGCTGTAGTAGAAGATGGAAGATCTATACTCTATAGCAGTCCCGAGATCTTCCTAGATGGTGATTTTGAAGTTGAGATATCAGGGCAGTTTACTGCTCAAACACTCAACTGCCTAGAGTTTATACAGAGTACAAGGTTTTAGAAACTGAACTCACATACATTAGAGGCTTCTTTCGTCGTGTTTTCAGCGACACACATCGAGAATATCATCTGTAAGTATCAAGAGTGCCTCACATTTGGAGAGTCTTCTAGATGCGTCTTAACATTTGTCGGCTAGAAGATGATTATATTCACTAAAAAACAATCTTACAACACATGAGATCTTTACTTACTCTTGCTTGCGCACTTTTTCTTTTTACTACAACTTCCAATGCTCAGGACGTTTCTGTCGATGAGATCGTAGACACCTACTTTGAAAATATAGGTGGCAAGGATGCATGGCGAGACATCAAATCCATGAAAATGACTGGCGAGGGTGTTCAGATGGGCATGAAGTTTCCTGTTACGATGATCAACAAGGAGCCTAATCTCACCCGTCTTGACGTTTCTGTACAAGGTATGACCCTAACTCAAGCTTTTGACGGTGATGTATCTTGGGGTACTAATCCATTCGCTGGACAAACAGAACCAACCAAACTTAGCGACGAAGAGTCTGCAGAGGCTGCTAAAGAAAATTTTCAAGATGACTTACTCGACTATAAGGAGAAAGGATATACTCTCACTATGGAAGGTAAGGACGAATACGAAGGGTCAGAGGTCTATAAACTTAAGCTTACGAGAGAAGATGGCGATGAGCGTATCTACTTTTTTGATACCGAGTTGTACATCCCGATTGCGATGCGTATGACTGTACAGAGCGGTCAGATGAAGGGCCAGGTCATCGATGCTGTAAGCAGTGATTTTCAAGAAGTCGATGGCGTTATGGTGCCATTTAGTTTTATACAAAAGGTAGGTGGTCAGACGATGCTAGAGTTCATAGCATCTGAAGTAGAACTTAATGCGCCTATCGCAGATGAAGAGTTTGCTTTCCCAGGTAACTAATTAAAGACTCACTGCATGAGTCTGGATCAGCATCTATGTGATATGTAGTAGGTGCTGATCTATTTTTTTCCTTATTTCACTTCCGTAAATAATACCTCTATCACTATGCGACTGATAACACTGCTTATATTATCCTTTTCTTTTTTCCTGCTCGATGCTCAATTAACCACTTCAGATATATCTTTCGGAGATCTCAGGGCTCGCTCTATTGGTCCCGCCACGATGAGTGGACGTGTAAGTACGCTAGATGCTGTAAGCTCTTCTCCCGAAATACTTTATGTCGGTGCAGCAGGTGGCGGTATCTGGAAATCCATATCTGCCGGTGCGTCGTTTAGACCCGTCTTTGACGATCATAATCAATCTATCGGTGATATCGCTATCGATCAAAGTCATCCCGATACAGTGTGGGTAGGAACTGGCGAACCATGGGTGCGCAATAGTGTCTCTGTCGGAGATGGTATTTACGTAAGTACTAATGCCGGAACGAGTTGGACTCATAAAGGACTCCCAGCTTCAGAGCATATAAGTAAAGTACTCGTACATCCTGACAACTCAAGTGTGATCTACGTCGCTGTTCAAGGTCGACTGTGGAGCCAAAGCGAAGAGAGAGGTGTTTATAAGTCTACAGACTTTGGGACTACGTGGGAGAAGGTATTGTATATAGACGAAGGTACAGGCGCAGCAGACCTCACGATGGATATGCAAAATCCCAATGTCTTATATGCTGCCATGTGGGAGCACCAGAGATATCCCGACTACTTTAACTCTGGTGGTCCAGGGAGCGGTATTTACAAAAGTGAAAATGGCGGAGAGACATGGACAAAACTAACTAATGATATACCTAAAGGAGATCTCGGAAGGATCGCCATAGAGGTAGCGCCTACTGATGGTAATATCGTATATGCCACGATCGAGTGCGAAGAGAAAGAAGAGAAGGGCCTATACAAAAGTGAAGATGCGGGTGCGAGCTGGAGTCTCGTCAATACAGACTTTGGTATGACAGTACGCCCGTTTTATTTTTCTCGATTATATATAGATCCTACGGATGCCGATATCGTCTATAAGTGTGGCCTCAATGCCGTCATCAGTAATGACGGTGGGGAGAAGTTTAGGACGATAGAGAGTGGTGTCCACTCCGATATCCACGACATCTGGGTAAATCCTCATAATAACAAACATGTATTACTAGGTACTGACGGTGGCGTATATCGCTCGCTAGATGGTGCGACTTTATTCGAGCATTTTCGTAACCTGCCGATCTCACAGTTTTATCAGATTAGTGTAGATAGCGATACACCCTATAAAGTATATGGTGGCCTTCAAGACAACGGCTCTTGGTATGCACCATCAAGAACTAAGACAGGAGGTATCAGAAATAGTGACTGGAATTTGTCATTCTATGGAGATGGATTTTACTCCTTCCGACATCCTACAGATCCAGACATCATCTACTCGGAGTCTCAAGGTGGCAACGTCGCCAGATATAACCGCAGAGATGGTCAAACAAAAAACATCGCCCCGATAGCAGAAGGTGATGATAAGCTGAGATATAATTGGAACACACCTATACACTTAAGTGAGCACCAGCCTGATAGAGTGTATGTAGGTGCTCAGTATCTATATAGATCAGAAGATAAAGGCGATAGCTGGACCAAGATCTCCGGCGATCTCACTACTAACAATCCTGACCGCCAGCGACAAGCCAAGTCTGGTGGGCTTAGTATAGACAACAGTACTGCGGAGAATAATACAACCATCTACATCATAGAAGAGTCACGTATCGATGACCAAGTCATCTGGGTAGGTACCGATGACGGGCTGGTACATGTCACTAAAGATGGCGGTAGCTCATGGTCCGATGTGACGTCGACTATACCTGACTTGCCAGCAGGCCTATGGGTAAGTTCTATACAAGCAAGTAGGGATGATCGCAACACCGCTTATGTGACCATAGATGGTCATCGTAGTGGTGATCAAGAAGTCTACGTGTATAAGACTACTGATGCGGGTGCCAGCTGGTCCGATATCAGTGAAGGCATAGAAGGATATGCACATGTCATCAAAGAAGACTTGGAGAATCCCAACTTGCTGTATGTAGGGACTGAGTATGGACTATATATATCAGTAGATGGAGGTGCGAGCTGGAAGAGATTTTCGAGCAACCTCCCTAAAGTCGCTGTCCATGACTTGGCACTTCCTATCACTGAAGACGATCTTGTGATCGGCACACACGGCAGGGGAGTATACATACTTGATTACCTAAGTCCCTTGCGCCAACTGAATGATGGTATGGTAGAGGAGACACTTTCCTTTTTTGAAGGCGAACCTGTCGTTGTGAAGAATCCTGCCCTTGGACAACCATTCACCGGTGCGGGAGAGTTTGTAGGTGCTAATCCTAGTAGTGCGGCATTTATCACCTACTACATGAAGAAAAGGCATGTCTTTGGCAAGATGTCTATCGATGTCTTCGATCAAGATGATAATCTGATTACCACCTTGCCAGCAGGTAAAAGCAAGGGCATCAATATCGTTTCACTTCCTATACGCCTTCCGCCGCCCAAAGCAGCACCTACTCGAAACAGAATGGCGCTTTTTGGATCGATGACAACACCTGCACTTAATCAAGGAACTTATAAAGTCGTCGTCAGAAAAGGGAAGCAAGAGTATACGACGGATCTAACCTTACTAGATGACCCTAGCGGCGGATATACGACTGCGGGTATCGCTAAGCAAAAAGAGATCAGCACACAGCTGTACGATATGACTAATCAGCTAGGTCACATTTATAAAAATCTCGATGAAGTACATACACAGATCAGCGATATGCATGAAGCTGGTGATCTCAAAGATGAAACTTCCAAGAAGCTAGCCGAAGAAGTGGAGAAGTATAAAAACTCCCTAGTTTCGCTAGAAGGAGATTTTTATGTAGCAGAAGGAGAAGCTAATATCAGAGAGGATATATCCACATTAGGATTGAGTGTTGGTCAGTATCCAGGCATGCCCTCACAAGGGCAAATTAGAAAAGCTAAAGAATTAGCAGAGCGTATGTCTAAGATAGCTGATAAAGCCAGCAGCTTTATGAGTCAACTAGATACCATCAATAAGGGGCTGAGTGCGGCTGGGAAAAAAGAAATATCCCTGACGTCATTAGAAGATTATTTGGAGAATTAGCGTAAGCGTTAAGTAGAGACGTGTTAAGTTGCGTCTCCTGGCGCAACGTCTTCTCTTGATATGGTTCAGCATTGCGCGGGGACACGCAATGCAACTTGAGCCTAAGTTAAGTTGCGTCTCCCGGCCCAACGTCTTCTCTTGATATGGTTCGGCATTGCGCGGGGACGTGCAATGCAACTGGGACCTGTGTTAAGTTGGATCTCTCGGCGCAAGGTCAGGTGTATATAGGAAACATAGTAGGGGAAGGGTACCCATTAGCTTTGAGATAGTCCAATCAAAGATGTATATTTGTATATACAAAGTATAAACATTATAACATGACATTGCGGATTGCTAAATGGGGAAATTCACTTGGCTTGCGACTTCCAAAGCGGATAACTGAGGGTTTAAACCTATCGGAAGGCTCGGAGATCGAAATCATAGAAAAAGAAGGGAGTCTTGTCCTATTGCCAAAGCACAGGGATCTCACGCTTGAAGAACTAGTCAACCAAATGTCATCGGTCGATGTGAAGGATCAGCATGAGCCTATCAAGCCTGTTGGGAAAGAGCAGTTTTGGTTAGATGAAGAGTAAGACATATGTGCCAGGTATTGGGGATATCATATGGATGAACTTCAATCCTTCTAAAGGTTCAGAGCAGAAAGGAAAGAGACCTGCGCTCGTAGTCGCAGATGAAAAATATAATCGATTTGGCTTATGCTATGTATTGCCGATTACCACCAAGATCAAAGGATATCCTATAGAAGTTTTGTTACCAGATGAAGCCAAAACAAAAGGAGTGATCCTGACCAACCAAATGCTGGCTATTGACTTTGAATCTAGACAAGTGTCCTATATTGAAGGTCTCGACAAGGCCACTCTTGATATCGTAAAAAGTAGATTGAGGACGATTCTTCAGTTGTGATCAGCTTTGATTGCTTGCATTGCAGATTGCTTTTTTTAATCTCAAAAATGAATTTAAGTCTTCAAAGTCAGAGGCTGCTAGGAAACTAACGTACGTGTTAAGTTGCGTCTCCCGGCCCAACGTCTTCTCTTGATATGGTTCAGCATTGCACGGGGACACGCAATGCAACTGTGACCTGTGTTAAGTTGCGTCTATGGGCGTAACGTCAAGCGTAAATAAGAAACATCATATCTTACAATCTAATCTGACATCAGATGCTAGAATTTCGCCCAAGCTGCGAAAACTGTGATAGAGACCTTCCACCACATAACGTAGAAGCCATGATATGTTCATTCGAGTGTACATTTTGCTCGACATGTGTAGAAGAGGTGCTCCATAACGTATGCCCTAACTGTGGAGGCGGATTTGAAAGTCGTCCTATACTTAGAAAGAAGTACGTACATCGACTCGACCCCGATCGACCGAGAGTTTATAAACCAATCGATATGGATACCTATCGTTCGCACCAAGAAGAACTGAGGGATGTGCCTCCGGCTGAGAGGTAGAAGTGAAAGGCTAATTATCAAGTCGAGATTGTAGATTTGAGATGGTCATGAATTCGAAGAGAGGACACTTCGAATAACATTGAAAATTTAAATATGAAGACTTATATGTGTTATCGGATCGCACCTATTTGCCTTTTGATACGTCATGACTCCGATGCATATTTAATAGATTAATATCTTATTCAGATTCTCGATCAGTAGTTCTAATTCAGACTCAGAAATAACGCCACGACGTTTGTTCAGGCGCTGTTTGGAAATACTTTTCACGTGATATGTAAGTACTTCAGATGTGGAGTCGAGCCCATTACTTTTATCTGGATGAAGTATAATGTTTCCTCTTAGGTTTTTGACCTTAGATGTCAATGGACAAACGATGATTAAGCTTGAGTTATCATTCATGACATTTCCGCTGATGATCACTGCAGGTCGAATGCCTCTTTGTTCTCGTCCTTTTGTTGGATTAAAGTTTACATCCCATATTTCAGCCTGCTTCATCTGCCGTGATTAGTTGCTGAACATAATCAGCCATACCTTCTTCTGCTATGGCAAGTAAGTCGTGATCACCCGAAGCCTTTCTAAAAGAGGCAGCAAAAGCTGCCTTGTCTAGCTCAGTAAGATATATGTCAAGCGCTTTGGCTATAATTGCATTCTTAGGAAGGCGTAGCTCTTTAGCGACAGCCGATAGTCTTTGTATGAGGTCTTGCGGAAGAGAGGAAGTGTATGTAGGCATTATATTTATTTATCATAAATATAAAAC
>CAYYBR010000141.1:0-11208 GCA_964470035.1 uncultured Saprospiraceae bacterium | reverse complement strand
AACGGCTAATACGAGCAAACTCGATATGCCCTTAAAGGATTGCTCCGCGATCCCTATTGGTGGTTTTTATACCGAGAGAACCGCAACCAACTGGATTGCGGACGTATACTAATCTTGGTGTGACTTTCTTTTCCAACGGCTAATACGAGCAAACTCGATATGCCCTTAAAGGATTGCTCCGCGATCCCTATTGGTGGTTTTTATACCGAGAGAACCGCAACCAACTGGATTGCGGACGTATACTAATCTTGGTGTGACTTTCTTTTCCAACGGCTAATACGAGCAAACTCGATATGCCCTTAAAAAAGAAAGACCCTTCTCACTTTGTGAGAAAGGTCTTCTTGCAGCCCGTAGGGGATTCGAACCCCTGCTACCAGGATGAAAACCTGGCGTCCTAACCCCTAGACGAACGGGCCAATTATCGCCTGAAAAGCGGTCGCAAATATAGAATAGTTTGTATTACATCTGCAACGAATTTTCAAGCAAAAAAAAGATTTCTCTATCTCGAGAAGCCACCATCTATCGGAAGACAGATGCCATTGACAAATCTGGCTTCTTCAGATGCTAGAAAAAGATATCCTATGGCCAAATCCTTTGGCTCAGCCAAAAACCCTACAGGAATGGTCATCAGCGCCATCTGCTTGATATTTTCTGGGATGGCATCCGTCATAGCAGTCTTTACATATCCAGGTGCTATCGCGTTACAAGTGATGCCAAGAGGTCCAAGTTCTACGGCCATCGTCTTCATCATACCTATAACGCCTGCCTTTGTCGCTGCATAGTTGGCTTGGCCGAAGTTTCCTCTAAGACCTGAGGTCGATGAAGCACTGATGATCCTACCATATTTCTTAGCCTTCATGATCGGCAGCACTGCTTGTGAGCAGTGGAAGATCCCTTTGAGATTGACGTTCATAACAGCATCCCACTGTTCTTCAGTCATCTTTCCAAAGGATTTGTCCTTAGTAATACCGGCATTATTGATGAGGATATCGACTGTTCCAAATTTTTCAACGACTTCAGCCACACCTGCATCCACTGCTCCTCGATCGGTGATGTTGATTTTTTGGTAGATCACATCATGACCAGCACTTGCGAGTTCATCTGCAACTGCCTGGCCTTCATCTAGGAGATCCCATATCGCCACTTTAGCGCCGTGTGATACGAACATACGGGCGATACCCTCTCCGATACCACGAGACCCACCCGTGACTATAGCTACTTTATCTTTTACTGTCATGATTCATTTACGAAAGTGAAATACTAAATAAACAAGATCGGAGCGCATCTATATCAAGGATCGACAACAATATTGGCGAAGGCATATTATTAGAGAAGTATATTTATCAGATAAACACAGCTATGAGTCAACAAGAATGGCATACAGTTAAGGAGTATGAGGATATCACTTATCGTAAATGTAATGGCGTCGCCAGAATCGCATTTAATCGACCTGAGGTACGCAATGCATTTAGACCAGGTACCGTAGATGAGCTTCTTGATGCCTTTCGTGATGCTCATCACGCTCCAGATATCGGGGTCATATTGCTATCAGGTGAGGGGCCTTCGCCCAAAGATGGCATCTGGGCCTTTTGCTCTGGCGGGGACCAGAGAGTACGTGGCAAACGAGGATATGAGGGAAGTGGTAACGTAGGGAGGCTACATATCCTAGAAGTACAGCGCATGATACGGTTTATGAATAAGGTGGTCATCTGTGTTGTACCAGGATGGGCAGTTGGAGGTGGTCATAGCCTTCATGTAGTATGCGATCTGACCTTGGCAAGTAAGGAACATGCCATATTTAAGCAAACAGATGCGGATGTGGCAAGTTATGATGCGGGATATGGATCTGCATATCTTGCCAAAATGGTAGGACAAAAAAAGGCCAGAGAGATCTTTTTCTTAGGCAGAAACTATAGCGCTCAAGAAGCATGTGATATGGGTATGGTGAATGCCGCCATCCCACATGACGAGCTAGAAAACACCGCATATGAATGGGCACAAGAGATCTTAGGCAAGAGTCCGACAGCCATCAAAATGCTCAAGTATGCTATGAATCTAGTAGATGATGGACTTGTAGGCCAACAACTATTTGCTGGAGAAGCTACACGTCTCGGATACATGACCGATGAAGCAGCAGAGGGGCGTAATGCCTTCTTAGAAAAAAGAAAGCCCAACTGGGAAAAGGTACCTAAGTTTCCTTAGGTCATATAGTCACATGATATTCGCTCTTGATAAGTTATATGAAAGGTCAAAATCTTCTGTAAAAGAACTCTTTACACAAGGTCTCACTCCTCATGAAATAGCTCTTAGCATAGCTGTTGCTTCATATTGGGGATTGTTTCCATTTCCTGGTATAGCAACACCTGTACTTACCTTCATCTGTTGGAAGTGGAAGTTAAATCTTCCGATAGCCATGTTTTTGGCTTATGCTATCATACCACTCCAGATAAGCCTATTCATCCCATACGTATATGGAGGTGAGTGGATCTTTGGTGCCGAGCACCTTCCTATTAATTTTGAATCTTTTCGAGATGAACTCAGTAGCGGACTTGTACAAACACTTTTGCAACGAGGCACCCAGATAGGACACGGTATCGTAGGTTGGCTGGTCTTTACACTACCTGCTTTTGTACTAATATATGTTGTCTTAAAATGGATCTTCACCTTAAGAACAAGATCGAATTAACGATCACATCAACCGATCCAATCTTCCTAACTCTATAGCTCTTGAGGCCATAATCCCAAAACCCTTGACGACTACATTAAAGTTAGCGAAGCGCTTGTCTTGGGTATGTCCATGAGCATATCTGTAATAGATCTGCTGTAGCACGACTGCTGTCTTCCAAAGACCGAAGGCATAGTAGAATATAGGATGTGCCACTTCTCTCCCACTCTTTTGGCTATATAGGTGTAATAACCCTTCGCGGGTTGGATTACCCGGCAGCAAAGATGGGTTAGGGAAGCTGAGTCGAAATATCTCTGGATCATCGGGATTCATCCAATAAGAAAGCGTGGTACCGAGATCCATCAAAGGATCACCTAGGGTACACATCTCCCAGTCGAGTATGGCCTTGACAACAGCTAAGTTGTCAGCGTCAAGGATGACATTGTCGTGTTTGAAGTCATTATGTATCAGGGAAGAACCTGACTCGCTGGGTTGATGATCATCTAACCATCGGCCTACATGTTCGATCTCTGGTTGGTCTTCTGTTTTTGCTTTGATATATCTCTTGGACCAGCCTCCTACTTGTCGAGCTATATATCCTATCGGTCTTCCGAGGTCACTTAAACCCACTTGTTCATAATCCAACTGGTGCAACTCTACAAGGCTATCTATAAGGCTATCACATATGTCTCCGACCAACGAAGATTCGAGCTCTTTGCCCATATGATGTCTGATGATCACACCCTTTACACGCTCCATCACATAGAATGGCGCTCCTATAATACTTTCATCTTGACAATATATGAGAGGAGTAGGTGCCTTGTTATATCCTTTACTAAGCGCAGAAAGCACTTTATGCTCTCTACCCATATCATGAGCGGATTTGATCTTAGCGCCAAATGGCGGTCTGCGCATAACCATCTCCTTTTCTCCATCTTTTAAAAGATAGGTGAGATTAGATGCTCCTCCAGGAAACTGCTTTACTTTGAGATCTCCGCTGAGACCATCTATGTGCTCGCTCAAAAAGGCAGAAAGTGCAGATACATCTAGCTCCTCTCCAGCTCTAATATCTTTTGCTTCATCTAGCTTCATACGTATGTCTTCATGTTTTCTTCAAGGTGAGAACAATCATTAAATCTCTTCATCGTGATGCGATCACCTGAAAAGAGAAATTCGGATATAGAAGTGTTCTGGACGATACCATTGAGGCCAATAATATCGGCTTCCTCCTGCATCCCAAGGACGTGTCCTAGTACTGCACTTATAGTACCTCCACTCGTGAATAAGGCAATCGTCGATGACTTATCTCCCTTATGACGATCATACACCCTCTCAAATCCTGACTTCACTTGAGCTCTAAACCCCTGCCAGTCCAGGTACTTATCAGGCTGAAGATGGTTCAACTTGCCAGTAGCCCAAAGTAACATGGCTCTTTCAAATATCAATAGGCCATTCTTAATTGTAAGGGATGGATCTTTGACCCGCTCTCTGTGCCACTCGCTGATATCATCATTTTCTTGGACGATGGTTGCCATGTGTGCTTTGAGTATATCCGGTCCGCGATGCTCTTCTAACTCTTTGATAACCTCTGGCTCAGGAAAGAACTTGTTAGCATTGTGATACGCTTCTCTTACCTTATCTAAGGTTTGCTGCTGCCTACGTAGTGGCCCTACATATACAGCATCTATCTGCTGCCCGGCACTCACTAAATACTCACCCAAGATCTTGGCTTGGTCATACCCTTTAGGCGATAACTGATCATAGTCACTAGCCCCATATGAAGCTTGCGCGTGTCTTATAAATAGGAGTTTAGACATATATCACTTGCCTTTAAAGTTCGGTTCTCTTTTTTGCATAAAAGCCATCACACCTTCCTTATTGTCATCACTTGTTATCAGCGACTTCTGGAGCTCTGCCTCAAAAACTATAGTATCGAGAAGTCCATGATTCAACGCGTAGTTGATGGCTTTTTTAGTGGCGTCAAAAGCTAAAGGTGCTTTCTTCCCAAGAGTCTTTGCGAGGTCAAGCGCCTTGGACATCAGTTCTTCTTGATCCTCTGCTAGATCATTGATGATGCTCAATCGAAGACAGTCGTCAGCTGTCACTTTTTCGCCTCCATAGATGATCTCTAAAGCTTTTGTGTATCCTACGCTTCGTGCTAAAAACCACGTCGATCCAGCATCTGACACGAGACTTATATTAGCAAATGCAAACTTCATCGAGGCTGATCGCGTCATAATCTTATAATCACATGCTAGCCCTAAGCCTATACCTGCCCCCGCCATAGGTCCATTGATAGCACCTATGATCGGTTTGTGCATCATGCTGAGCTTTTTGATAATCGTATAGTAGGAAGTCGTGAGATCATCAAACACTTGCTGCGCAGTTGGTCCTGTAGCCATCTCAGCTAGGTCTGCACCAGAACAGAACCCCTTGCCCTGACCTGTCAACACTATACTTCTAACTTCGGGATTACTAGCGAAATCTGTGAGTACTTCTATGAGTCGTCTCTTTAACTCTGAGTTTAGCGCATTATATATATCAGGTCGATTGAGGGTAATGATACCGACATCTTCTTTTATCTCAGTGAGTATAACATCTGTATTCATAAGTTCTATCCTTAATCTGTCTCGAAGTAAGATAAACAACGCGACTATATAATCTATGTTAGATCTTATTATTGGCGAAGTAGATCCATGGTAAGTAATTGGAAGTCAAGGTTCTATCACACTATGTTCTTTTGATGATACGGATATGATTTTGTACTCTTTTGCTTTAGATCTACCTTGAGATATAACTAGGTACCATGATAGAATTCAAGAATACGCCAGCTTCTGCTTTTGAAAACCTCAGAGACTTCTCGTTCCAGGAGAACACTTTAACTATAGAAGATGGCATGCAGGTTCATTATATCGATGAGGGTCCTGAAGATGGCCAAGTCATCCTCATGATGCATGGAGAACCGAGTTGGTCGTACTTATACCGCCATATGATCACCGCGCTTGTAGACCTTGGCTATCGGTGTCTAGCACCAGATCTCATTGGATTTGGCAAATCTTCTAAACCTATACATCAATCAGACTATACCTACGCTCGTCATGTCTCATGGATGATCGACTGGTTTGATCAGATTGGGGCCACAGATGTTACTTTGTTTTGTCAGGACTGGGGAGGGCTCATAGGCCTGAGAATTGTCGCAGCTAGACAAGAAAAATTCGCAAGGATAGCAGTATCTAATACTGGACTACCTACTGGCGATCGAACACCATCAGAAGCCTTTTTGAAATGGCAAAAGTACAGTCAAGAGGTAGAGGAATTTCCTTTTGAAAAAGTCATGCAAAAAGCTACGACTTCTGATCTATCTCAAGAGATATTAGCTGCTTATAGAGCTCCTTTTCCTGATGAATCATATACGGCTGGTGCCAAGATTTTTCCAGCCTTAGTACCCACAACACCCGACAACCCAGCGTCACAAAGCAACCGTGATGCTTGGTCCAACGTCTTTAAAAAGTGGGAGAAGCCGCTTATCACATTGTTTGGCGATAACGACCCTGTGACAAAAGGTGGTGATCGTGTTTTTCAAAAACTAGTACCTGGAGGAGATGGTCAAAAGCATCATATAGTCATCGATGGCGGACACTTCATCCAAGAAGATAAACCTGGAGAGCTCGTAGAGCACTTACATGCATTTATATCAGCAAATCCACTTACGTAAATAAGTCTCTATGCATAACTACGGCACCTGTCTTCAAGTCAATAAAAAAGAAATTAGAAATGCAGAGATCGCTTTACAGACGATAACCGCAGATGACATCGCTGATGGACAGATACTGATGAAGGTTGATCTATTCGCTTATACATCTAATAATACGTCCTATGCTGTCTTTGGTGATCGCATCGGGTATTGGCAATTCTTTCCGATAGACAAAAAGGGCTATGGTATCATACCAAGTTGGGGATTTGGAGAAGTGATAGCGAGCAAGCATGATCAGATAGAAGTTGGCAGCAGATACTATGGATATTATCCGATGAGTTCACATCTGATTGCTACGCCAGGCAAAGTATCTGCTCACGGATGGACAGATGTAGTAAGCCATCGTAACCAACTACCTGCTATATATAACAACTATATCGACTGCTCAGCAGATCCCTTATATGATGCAGGATCAGAGGATGCTTTAAGCATATTCAGACCTTTGTTTATGACCTCATATCTCATACGAGATATGTACGCTCGCCATGATTTTATGAAAGCTAATCAGATCATCCTGACGAGTGCTTCAAGCAAGACAGCATTGGCATTAGCATTCTGTCTGAAAGATGACCCTGTTAAAACTATAGGACTTACTTCTAGTCATCGCGTAGATAAAGTTAAAGCCACTGGATACTATGATGAAGTGTATAGCTATGAGGATATTAAGTCCCTATCTAATACACCTAGTTCCATTGTGGATTTTAGTGGAAGTGGTCCAGTCAAAGCAGATCTTGCCCGTCTCTTAGCTGATAATCTAACTTATCTCTGCCTAGTGGGATTTGTAGATTGGGAAGCTAAAAAGGTGGAGGACGCACCCGAGGGAGTTATGTTTTTTGCACCTACTTATGCTCAGGAGAAGATCAAAAAAGATGGTATGGCAGCATTTACGATGGAGCTAGGAAAGTCTTATGGTGCTTTTGCTAAAGACAGTAAAAACTGGATATCTATCGAACACAAGGAAGGACAACAGGCACTAAAGGATATTCATCTGCTTATCACTGATGGAAAAGCAGATGCGGGACGCGGATATATTATATCATTGACATAGAATAAGAAAATATGGATTTCGAATTTTCAGATAAGTCTAAAGAGTTACAGGAGAAGGTAAAGAGCTTTATGGACAAGCATCTTTTCCCAATAGAAAAAGAAGCTCAAGAGTATTTCACAGATCATAAGAACCTGTGGCAAGAGTGGCCAGGCATAGAAGAACTAAAGCAAAAAGCTCGCGAGGCTGGGCTTTGGAATCTCTTTTTACCAAAAAATTATGGTGACTATAGCCCAGGACTATCTAATCTAGAGTATGCACCTCTAGCTCAAGAGATGGGTAAAATACCATGGTGTTCTGAAGTGTTTAACTGCAGCGCGCCTGATACAGGTAATATGGAGGTCTTCGCCAAATATGGCACTCAAGAACATAAGGATCGATGGCTTGATCCCTTGATGCAAGGAAAAATCAGATCCGCCTTCTTAATGACAGAACCAAGAGTAGCCTCATCAGATGCTACTAACATAGAGACCTCCATCCGCAAGGAAGGTGATGAATATGTGATCAATGGACGCAAGTGGTGGTCTTCTGGAGTGATGCACCCACGATGTAGCGTGTATATCTTGATGGGTAAAACAGACCCTTCTGCCCCTCGACATGTCCAGCAGAGTATGATAATAGTCCCTGCGGATACGCCGGGTATAACAGTGATCAGACCTCTTTCAGTTTTTGGTCATGTAGATAGTCCGCATGGACATGCTGAAGTGGATCTAACTAATGTCCGAGTGCCAGCTTCTAATCTTCTACTTGGAGAAGGGAGGGGATTTGAGATAGCACAAGGTCGACTTGGACCTGGACGCATACATCATTGTATGAGATTAATAGGTTGTGCCGAAAGGGCACTTGAGCTCATGTGTAAGCGCGTCAACGAAAGAGAGGCATTTGGCAGGTATATCAAGGACTTCAGCAGTATCAGACAGGATATCGCAAAATCGAGATGTGAGATAGAGCAAGCTCGACTGCTCACCTTATCGGCTGCCGATAAAATCGACAAGTTTGAGGCAGCAGGAGCAAAAGACTTGATCGCTATGATTAAGATAGTTGCTCCCAATATGGCTAGTAGAGTCATCGATAGAGCTATGCAAGCTCATGGTGGTATGGGAGTAAGTGGTGATACTCCCCTTGCCGGATACTTTGCCTATGCACGTACGATCAGACTAGCAGACGGACCAGATGAAGTACACATGCATCAGTTAGGTCGCAATACAGTGAAGCAGATCGTAAGTTAAGGTGGTCCAGATAGGTCTGATATCAGATACACATAGCTATCTCGGTGATGATGTAGTAAAGCACATCAAAGACTGTGATGAGATCTGGCATGCCGGTGATATCGGTGATATTAAAACTGCAGATGCGATAGAGGAGATAGGGCCTCCTGTACGGATGATATGGGGCAATATCGACAACAAAGAGCTAAAGGAGCGCTATGAACGTGATCTGATCTGGGACACCAATGGCCTCAAAGTATTCATGACACATATCGGAGGATATCCAGGTAGATATTATAAGCGAGTACTTAAGACGATCCAAGAAGAGCAACCAGACTTGTATATCTGTGGCCACTCCCATATCCTAAAAGTGATGCGTGACAAGCAAAACGATGTCTTGCATATGAACCCTGGAGCATGCGGATATCAAGGCTTTCATAAGTTTAGGACATTAATTAAGTTCGGTATTGAAGATGGTAAGATAGTGGATGCTAAGGCCATAGAACTTGGCCAACGAGGATCTGTAAAGGTGTGATGATAGGAGTCAGCATCAACTTTATCTGACCAGTAGTTATACTACTCTTCCTATATTTATCACTTTATAGTCGGCGATTAACCTGGACCAGAAAATATAGTTTCTCTCTGACAGTACTGGCGACAGAAGCCGCAGCTATGTCATATGGTCTTTACTCCGAGACCTCACATATAGATGGCATCTCCACAAAAGGTGTGATGACATCCTTCCATATCTGATAGCCCTTTTTGTTCATATGTAGGTTATCTCCGATGAAGAGATCTCCTAAGACAGCTCCATTACTATCACACATCGGAGTCCACACATCGATAAAATGCAAACCCTCTTCGAAGGATACCCATGCCTGCATGGGATAATTAAGCTCTTTGTACAACTCCCTCTTATCCCACCTAGCTATACTTGGCTTAGGGGATATAAAGAACACCTCAGCATCAGGGAGTCTGTGTCTAATTTCCTGAGCTATAGACTTGGCCAACTTCATAATCTCCTCGACTGTATCTCCATTGGCTATATCATTATCACCTTCGTAGATAAAAACCTTGCAAGGACTATAGGCAAAGATCAACTGCTCTTTAAAGTTGATGAGATCCTGAAAGGTAGATCCTCCAAATCCACGGTTGATCACATTGTGGTCTGGATATTCTTCCTTTAGATTGGGCCAAAATCTGATGCTCGAACTTCCAACAAAAAGATAAAGGTCATCAAGTGTCTCATAGTCCTCTTTCTGGATAAGTTGATTCACCTCACCCTCAAAAGGAAAAGCATCTTGCCCATGGAGATAACTAATGCTCAAACACATGATAATGGATAGATAAATGGCTCTCATAATTCAATCTTTTGTATCACTAAAAATAGCAAGAAACGAGAGTACCGGGCATAAGAAAAGCCCTTTGTAAGGAGGGCCATTCTTAAGGATAAAAATCCGAAATTAGTCTAAATCATATTACGAGTCGTAAACTCGGTCTATGTCTTGAACCAATTGATTCTGCGATTATGACATCAAATATACACTTCTTCACCAATTATCCACATTTCTCTTGCATATATATGATACTTCTTAATATGTGGTAGTGTCATAGAGCACATCCGATACTAGCTTCCTCCTCTCAAAGAGAGAAATTTTTGCAAAGCCTGATCCAAATCAGCAATCAAGTCAGATGAAGATTCTAAGCCTATAGATAGTCTCACCAGACCAGTTTCTATACCAAAAGCCTCATATTGTTCTGCTGTTAGCTCTCTCTTATAGCTGATGACTGGAGCATATACTAAGCTCTCATGGCCTCCCCAAGAAACGCCTATCTTATATAGGTTGAGAGCATCTACAAAGACCTTCACATCATCTATATGATCTGTATCAAGTACAATACTAAATAATCCACCGTAGCCACTCATCTGTTTTCTTCCGAGTTCATACTGTGGAAAACTCTCCAACCCTGGATAATATACCTGTCTGATAGCATGATGATCTTCAAGATGTTTGGCTACTTCAAGTGCAGTTTTTTCGTGTTGCTTCATACGGAGGATCAGGGTTCTCATACTCCGAAGTATCAGCCATCCCTCAAAAGGCGACATTTTTCCTCCGAGAAGCGCATGTTCCTTCATGAGCATATCATCCATAATCTTCTTAGATGCTATAACTACACCAGCAATTACATCGCTATGGCCACAGAGGTATTTTGAGACAGAATGAACCTCTATATCTATACCAAGGTCAAGAGGCTTTTGGAAGAGTGGACTTGCCCAGGTATTGTCTATGACCGTCTTGATATTATTCTTTCGAGCTAGTTCACTGACAGCTGCTAAGTCTTGGAGTTTAAATAACATACTCGAAGGACTTTCCAGATAGATCAGTTTTGTTCTTTCTGTGATAGCAGCCTTTATCTCGTTCAGATCATCACCATTTACGTAAGTGGTAGATATGCCTGACTTCTCCTTAAGAAAAGTGCCGATAAAAGAATTAGCCGGCCCATAAAGACTCTTAATCGTGATGATATGATCACC
>CAYYBR010000140.1:0-11305 GCA_964470035.1 uncultured Saprospiraceae bacterium | reverse complement strand
ACTTTTAATAGAAATGCGAATGGCACAGAAGATATGTTCGTCCTCCATGAGATAGATCTGACTGACAACTTTGATATCGGAGATATCATCTTTATTAGGTTTAGGCTTTTCTCTGATCCAAACCTTACTGCTTGGGGATGGGCCATAGATGATGTAGAAGTTCGACTAGAGAGATCTACTCCTGTATTCGATCCGACTTTTGACGAGATCAGCATCTATCCTAATCCAGCTTCTGACCAACTGTTTATAGAGCTACCTAGTCAGACGAGGGCTACAGAGGTGTTCTTAAGTGATCTGCAAGGAAGAAGGATACTTGTTCAAGATGCTATCCTCTCTGATGATGCACTACGTATAGACCTTTCTAACTTTACCCCTGGCCTTTATCTCCTAGAGGTCAGAGAAGGGCGAGAACTGGTCGTATCAGAAAGAATAGTAGTACTAGAGTAGGTTGACATCGTATCGTCTAGATTTCTATGAGTTGTGAAGAGCCTTTGGATTTATTCCCAGAGGTCCACTCCCAATCTTCATGGAGTATGAGCTTTCCATCGGATTGCACTTCTGGTGTAGATGTACAGATACCTGTCATCAACTCTCCATTTGTATTTATCTGATGATATCGCATAGTAATCTTCCCATCTTTATCTACCGTACCAAGTAGATGACCTTTCTGGATCTTGCCACCTTGATATTCACAGGTTAGAAGATGTCCTTCTTGCTTATAGTGAAAGATGGTATTTGTATCAGTTTCGCTACTCTCAGAAGTAGACTTAACTCGAAATTTGCGATTGTCGTAATTGATAGATCCACTGGGATGATGATCATCGGCAAGTGTATAATGAAGGATAGGAACCAATACGGTCCCTAGCACATCGAGGATGGCAACTACACCAACCATGCGAATAAAGAAATCAAATTCGAATGACTCAGCTATCACGCCGATCACGAGCAACAAAGTCAGCACAACAATAGAGATAACCGTCCAGGATCTGATCCTACTCACTAAGGAGCTTCGAGGCTTGATCCAAAGAAGGAGAGCTATATGAGCTAAGGCTATAGCGAGTATGATACTAACCACTATCGGCTTCCCAAACCAATCCATCTCCATCAGCTCCCAGATGGCACCGATTACTAGCTGGAAAGCAACTATGCTACTGATGGCTCCTGCTATGGAGACTTTACGGTAACGCTCGATATCAGCTACTGTCGAAGAACAAAGACCAGCGAGACTAAAAAATCCTAATGAGGCGATAGAGCCAAGGATTCTACTCTCGGTACTTCCAAACTCACCAAATAGGAATATGCCAATACTAACAATCGAGCCTATGATCAGGCTGCCGATTAAAATGATGACAAACAGTCTATATAATCTCACTGTATCTTTTCTCCTGATAAAGATAGGCCGAATGACTTGTAGGGTGTACTGGAGATATCAAGAAGGATGACGAAGCTTACAATCCTCGTCTCTTCACCTCTTGGACTATCAAACTCAGCTCTCTGCTCATGCCTCCTGTCACTGCGGTATTTTCATCCGCTCGTCTGATAAGATAAGGAACAACATCGCGGACAGGACCGTAGACGATGTACTTAGCAGTATTAAAACCTGCTGCTGACAGATTAAAGGTGATATGATCGCTCATACCTTGTAGCTGACTGAAGTTAAGGTGTCTATGATCTCGAGGTATATCTCTCTTTATTATCTCGTCTACCATGAGCTTTACACTATCCAGATTGTGGCTAGCATTGCAAAATGCGATGGACTCGTGATGCTCTAAACAAAATAAAATCGCCTCATTAAAGTCCCGATCGGTTGCTTCCTTATTGGGCTGTATGGGCGTATCATATCCTAACTCTTCAGCTCTTTCATTTTCCTTCTCCATATATGCACCACGGACGATCTTAGCTCCAAGCAGATAGCCTTCCTCAGTAGCTTTGTAAAAATCTGCCCTCAGTTGTGCGAGCTTATCATGTCTATAGAGTTGGTACGTGTTATAGACAGTGACTTGATCTTTGTTGTACCTAGACATCAGTAGTCTGGCTACATCATCCATCGCGTCTTGTATCCAACTTTCTTCGGCATCGATAAAGATGCCTACACCAAGATCTCTGGCTCGACTACATGCATCATCTATTCTTTTTACAAAGCGATCCCATGACTTGGTTTCAGCAGCACTTAGTGGATGTTGGTTTTGTTTTTTGATCAACAAGTTGTTATCTACTAAAGCTGTAAGCTTCGAGACGGCGACTGGCACGGACTCGTTAGCAGCAGCAAACTTGACTGCTGCCATCAGTTCTTCTGCGGCGAGATCTAAGTCCTCTTCTGAGGTTTTTGCCTCTGCACCATAATCAAGAATAGTTTGTGTGTCGTAGCTATACAGGTGATTGATGATCTCCTGACAGTCCATGAGGTTTATACCACCACAAAACTGCTTGAAAATTGTCTTTTTCAAGATCGGGACTACAAAGGGCAGTTTTAACTTAAGAGCGATATTAGTCAGAGACGTCCCCACATCTACGAGACCTTCACTATTCATCATTTGAAAGAGGCGCTTTGTGTCTTTGAGCTCCTGATCAGATTTATTGCGAAATGCTATCTCAGTATCTGTGAAGTCTGGATATGCTAGTTGTGTATGTTTATCTTTCATTTTCTGAAGTCCAAATGGACCAAGACTTTTCAGCTTGCAATCGGAGCATCTCTAGTCCGTTTTTTATAGTAGCTCCTCGCTCTTGACCACGCTCTAAAAAGCGCGTGACAGCTGGGTTATATATCAAATCAAAAAGTATATGATCAGCAGTGAGTGCGTCATACGGGATATCCGGACAAGTATCCACCTTGGGGCTCATCCCTAGTGGGGTTGTATTAACGATCAGTGGATGATCTCTTATCACTTTATCATCTAGTTGTGTGTAGCGTATGTCTCCTGAGTTTCTAGACACTTTGAGAAAGGAAATGTTCAATTTTTCTAGTACAAACCACACTGCCTTGGCAGCACCTCCTGTACCCAAGACGAGTGCAGCCTCCGGTTTATCTTTCCCCTCCCACAGCGGTGTCAGCGAATACTCGAATCCATAGACATCCGTATTATACCCTATGCGTTCTGCTCCCTCAAACTTAATCGTATTCACCGCTCCGATGTCTTTTGCCTCTGGACTCAGCCGTGTCAGATATGGGATAACGAGTTCTTTATAAGGGATCGTCACATTGAGCCCCTCTACATCGGCTATCTGCCCAAATGTCTCTATATCCTCTAAAGGATAAAGGTCATAGCTATGGTCAGTAAGTCCCAGCTCTCCAAACTTCTGAGCGAAGTATCCCGGAGAAAACGAATGCGTCAGTGGGTAGCCGATGAGGCCGTATTTTTTGTTCTGCAGAGAGATAGGTTATAAGTTATGATTCACTTTCGTAAATGTAATAGTCCTGCAAATATCGCACATCCTAAGAAAGCACCCTCAGATCTACCTACGAAAAAAGGCCAGGAAAATCCTGGCCAATCTTAATATCCAAAAAACGTATATGATGAATTAAGTAGATGTTAGTTTATCGAAGGCGCTGCAGGGAAGTCTACAGGTACTTCTGTAAGATTGTGGAAAATATTAGTGATCGTGATCGCACCTATGGCAGTCACTAGATCGACTAGGTTTTCTTCATTGAACCCTGCACTATAGAAGTTATCCAGTAACTGGCCATCTATATTCCCTCTATTCTCTGCGATAGACTTAGATAACTTTGATAAAGCATCTATGCTTTCATCCCAGCTAGCTTGTCCTTTTCTTAATTCTATAGTTTGTTCTTCTGTGAATCCGTTCATCTTAGCGATAGCAGTATGTGCTGCTTGGCAGTAGACGCAACCGTTCACTTGACTAACTGCAAGGTCTATCACTTCTTTTTGTTTCTTTGAAAAAGAAGTCTTTGCACCAGAAAAAGCCAAGTAATTAGCAAGCGCATTGTCAGACTTGCCCATAGCTGCATAGATGTTTGGTACAAAACCTAGGCTACTCTCAAGGTTGTCAAAAATCTTTTGGTTTTCAGCTGATACTTGATCTCTTGTTGGTACTTTAAATGTGCTCATTTAATCTTTAATTTATAGTTTGAATATGAATTACAGCACAAAGATGAACTAGTAGATGATGTCATCCATTATCTACTATTCCCTAAGTATTATCCTTTTTTCCCTCACCTGTGTTAGCCAGTATATTCGGCAGGTGAAACACCTTGAAACTTCTTGAAAAACCGGCTAAATGACTGGACATCGAGAAATCCGAGCTCATAGCCTACCTCCGATACCGTCATATTAGTATATGTCAGTAGTCGTCGCGCTTCGAGCATCTTTCGATCCTTGATATACTGACTAGGAGACTTGCTACCGATTTTTTTGAATAGATTGGACAAGGTCTTTGGCGACTTATTAAGCAGTTCTGCATAGTCAGCGACTGTATGCTTTTCCTTATAGTATTGCTCGACGAGGAAGTTGTACTCTCTGATGATATCTATCTGCTTCAACTCTACATGGTGGAGCTCGGTTTGCTCTTTATACATCCGTAGGCTGACGATCAATATCCTCTTGAGCATCATCTGGAGCATCTCTTCTTGCAGACCATCATCAGAGATCATCTCTTGCTCGAGCATCTTCCAGATCGTAGATAGTGTCTCAGCATCGCCATCTGTCATACTGATGATCGGCACAGACTGAGCACCATAGAATAGTATGCCTTTACATCCAACTTCGCTATCGTGGTTGATGACACAAAAGAAGGGCTTGTTCCACTTTAGTAACATCACCCTAGACAAAGACAAGACCTCAACTTCATGAAAGTCTGTCAGACAATACAATTCGTTCTTCTGTGGACGATAAGGCTGGGAGTCGATCCTGAGTTCACTACCTGACTCCTGAAACCATAGCAGTGACAATTCGCTTGGATCGGATTTCTCTATAGCTTCTCTACCTGAGTAACTGATATCTCTGACTTGAAAATACGATCCTGTACTCCCTCTAAATTCCACGTCTTCTATATTCTGTCATGATGTAAGTTAATCTGCCCCCAGATAGCACTTTCAAATACTATACATGGACAACGCGATAAGGGCTAACTGGTTTTTGAGACTCCCCATCTTTAACGCTTATAAGTAGCGATCATCGCAAGATAACAGCGCCTAAGGGGCTCTCTATCACCACCTCTATAGATGCAGCCTGGTCGTACTTCAGCTGGTCTTGAAAACCTATATGAGCGAATAATACATCCAAGTCATCAGATGGCGGATGAGTAAACTTGATACTGGTCAGTGTACAGGCCGACTCTAACTTATCAGCAGGATGGTGTGAGGATCTACTCCAATCAAGGAAAAACGGCGCTACCTCAACTATAGGAGCTGGCAGTGGCATCGTCAAGCTCCATTCTAACATATCACCAGTCGTCATCTTACGTTGTCCTTTTTGCACTGCGGCGAGGCTGGGATCATAGCGACGCAGCGGGGCTACATCCCTATGTATATCATCAGACTTGAGCGCCCATCTTGTGATGCGAGGAGTTGTAATCAAGTCGACACCCATCCATCGAGGAGGCTGTATGTGCGTGGCAGGATCAACTGCCAGCAGCTCTAGATAAGCACCGTTATCAAGACCTATAAGGGCATTGGCAGTGCCTAAGGCAGTGTGTCTACCTCCGATCACTGGGCGCACACCCGTGCGTTCATAAAAGTCAGTAACGGCCATGTCCAAGTTAGGAACTGCCATAACGATATGATCTATGACGTACTTCATCGTGTGCTTATGATATGATTATATACTCGCTTGGCACTGCTGACGGCACCATTCATATATCCAGGAAAGTCCGCTGCGGTCTCAGAGCCTGCTATCCACAACCTACCATCCATATATGGCTGTCCATAGAGTGGATGTCCATTGTGCTGGTGAGGAAGTACATGTGCGCTATAGTCGGCATGCGTATATGGTTCATGCCGCCAAGCCTTATCGATATACTCTAAGAAGGTGTCAGCGTGGTGTCCATAGTACTTCTTCATCTGTCCAAGTACTAGTCCCTTGCGCTGGTCTATGGTCATGTGAGCATAGCTTCCATTGAGAAATCCTTTCAGTGCGAAGTGAAGACCATCGTGGGAGTTATGATCATACATCTCTGGGATCGGGCCTACATTGCTCACGATCGTCCCGCTGGTCTTCTGATCGCGCCAGAAAGGCTCGGCAAATGTCATAGCTATCTTGATCGACTCACTCATCCATGTATGGGTATGAGACATGATATCAGTGAGCTCCGTTGGGAGGGTTGGCTGTATGTCGACTGTCTTTAGTAGCAAGTTAGGTGGCAAGGTAGATACGACAAGTAAACTATTGATAGTCAGATCGTTAGTAATTACTTGTAAAAGTTTTGCTGCAGTACTTATGCTCTTGACAGGTTGATGAAGAAGGATCTCACAATCCGCATTTGCCTTGAGCGCCTCTATCAAACTAGTACTTCCTAATTTAAATCGGAAGGAAGGGTCAGGGTTTGGTGGTAGGTCGACGATCATATGGGGAGCTGTGGAGATCGGTTCATAGATGGCTTTCTTGCCCATGAACTGTGGGATGATATCTACGCCTAGCTCTTCGCTGAGACTTACCAAGTCCCGATGCTTCTTACCCAGCCATGTAGCACCTAGCTCTATCGGTGTGCCTTGTGCTGTGATATGAGTCTCTATCCTGCCTCCTACTCTATCTCGAGCTTCAAGGATAAGCACTTTTAAGCCAGTACTCCGCAGGTAGTAGGCCAGGGCGAGCCCCGTCAAGCCAGCTCCGACAATACATATATCACAAGTTCTCTCCATGGTGTTAGCTTGTAGTGACCAAAAAAGAACTCAGATGGCGATGATTTGTTCTTTGCTAATCCGTAAAGTGTAAGAAGAAATTTCTTAGCTTCCCTCTTCAAAATAGGTCAACTCATGATATCAAGACTTCTTCTTGTCGTAATTTCTTGCGCTCTACTACAGATGGACATCCATGCCCAGTCTGCCCCTTCCTTCGAAGATACGTATGCTTCTATGGAGTGGCGATCGATAGGCCCCTACCGCGGTGGTCGGTCATGTGCTGTCACAGGTGTCCCTGGCAATCCCAACTTGTTTTACTTTGGAGCTACCGGTGGTGGTATCTGGAAGACTACTGATGGGGGAAGATCCTGGGCCAATATCTCCGATGGCTACTTTGGAGGATCTATAGGATCGATAGCTGTAGCACCCTCAGATCACAACGTACTATATGTAGGCGGTGGCGAAAAAACCGTAAGGGGCAATGTATCCTTTGGGTATGGTGCCTGGAAGTCGGTCGATGCGGGCAGGACTTGGGAACACATAGGTCTAGATAAGAGTAGGCACATCTCTCGCATCAGGATCCATCCTGACAATCCCGATATCGTATATGCTGCAGTGATGGGCAACCTCTTTGCCCCGACTACTGATCGAGGTATATATAAGTCTATAGACGGAGGAAAGAACTGGAAGAAGGTCCTCTATGCTAACGACTATGCTGGCGCCGTGGATCTCTGTATAGATCCTAGCAATCCTCGCATCATGTATGCAAGTACATGGAGGATACAAAGGACGCCCTACTCTCTTGAAAGCGGTGGTGAAGGATCAGGCCTCTATAAGAGCACCGACTCTGGAGAGACTTGGACAGAGATCACTGGTAACAAGGGACTGCCTACAGGTACATGGGGTATCTCTGGTGTGGCTGTATCGCATATAGATGGTGATCGAGTATATGCACTGATAGAAAATGAAAAAGGCGGCGTCTATAGATCTGATGATGGAGGTGACACCTGGATGAAGACTAATGATAGCAGAGCCCTCAGACAACGCGCCTGGTACTATACCCGTATCTATGCGGATACGAAAAATCACGACGCCCTTTATGTCGTCAATGTCAGGTACCACAAGTCAACAGATGGCGGCAAAACATTTGAGCCCAATGTAGCTCCGCATGGAGATCATCATGATCTCTGGATAGCACCGGAAGATCCTAAGAGGATGATCATCGGTGATGACGGTGGTGCTCAAGTGACCTATGATGGCGGTGCCACCTGGTCGACCTATCACAACCAACCTACGGCACAATTCTATCGGGTAACTACTGACAATGCATTTCCCTATAGGATCTATGCTGCCCAACAAGATAATAGCACCATCCGTATCAACCACAGATCTAGTGGCAGGACGATAGGTGCTGATGACTGGGAGTCTACAGCCGGTGGCGAATCCGCACACATAGCAGTAGACCCAGACAATCCAGAGATCGTATATGGCGGAAGTTATGGTGGATTTTTGACTCGTCGCGATCATGATAACGGGACCGTCAGGGCTATCAATGTATGGCCTGACAATCCTATGGGATATGGAGCCGAAGGTATGAAGTACCGCTTCCAGTGGAACTTCCCTATCTTCTTCTCACCCCACGACTCTGATAAGATATATACCGCCTCTAACCACCTTCATGTCAGCAAGGATGAAGGGCAGAGCTGGCAGATCATCAGTCCAGATCTTACGCGCAACGAACCAGACAAGCTCAAGTCTTCTGGTGGACCTATCACACAAGACAACACAGGTGTCGAGTACTACTGTACCATCTTCGCAGCAGCCGAGTCGCCTATCGAAGAAGGCTTGCTATGGGTAGGCTCTGACGATGGCCTCGTCCATATCTCTCGAGACGGCGGTGACAACTGGACCGATGTCACTCCATCAGGCGCCCCCAAATACTTGATGATCAATAGTGTAGATCCTGATCCAAGGGATGCAGGCACCTGCTATATCGCGGGCACGCTGTATAAGGCGGGTGACTTCAGGCCTTACATCTATAAGACGACCAACTACGGCGCCACCTGGACGAAGATCACTAACGGCATACCTAACGAACACTTCACCAGAGTGGTGAGAGTAGATCCTGCTGTGGATGATATCCTATACGCAGGTACCGAGACGGGCATGTATATCTCGTATGATGATGGCCGCAACTGGCACTCTATGCAGATGAACCTCCCGATCGTACCTATCACTGACTTAGCTGTGAAGGATAATAATCTCATAGCAGCCACTCAAGGGCGATCTTTATGGATCATAGATGATTTATCAGTATTTCATCAGGCGCTTTCGCAAATCCGTACCACTGGAGATCGTCTGTACAAGCCAGCAGATAGCTGGAGATATGGTAGCGGACAATCTAAAGACGCTGTCGGCGTAGGTCAAAACCACCCATCAGGCGTCATGATACACTACTACTTAGAAGAATATGCCGAAGGTGATACCGTGACGATCGCCATACGTGACGGTCAGCAGCAGCTCATCAGAGAGTATAGTACTCATGCCGAGGAGAAGGATGAAAAGCTAAACGACCTACAGCAAGGTGCGCAGATGTTTAACTGGGACATGTCCTACCCTGAGGCTACCTCTTTTGATGGCATGATCTTGTGGTGGGGATCTATGGATGGACCTACTGCTATACCCGGAGACTATCAGGTAACACTCACTCACAATGGTCATGAGATGAATCAACCGTTTAAGATCAAAGGCAATCCTAATCTCAGTGTAAGCGATCAGGAGTATGCCGCTCAGTTTGACTTTATACAAAGTGTGAACTCTAAGGTCACCGAAGCTCATGAGGCCATCATCGAGATGCGATCTATCAAAGAGCAACTTCATAAGTATAAAGACATCGTGAAAGATGACGAAGAAATCAAAAAAGGAATCTCCGATGTGGACAGCACCCTCACGGTGATCGAAGAGGCTCTATATCAGACTAAAAACCAAAGTCGCCAAGACCCGCTTAACTTCCCGATCAGATTAACTAATAAGCTGGCCCATCTCAACTCACTTACACAGATAGGAGTAGCACCACCGACACAAGGAGCTATCGAAGTAAGAGATGAGCTCGTGGCCCAGATCGACGAATACTTGCGCCAGTACGATATCGTAAAAAAGATCAGCATCCCTGGGATCAATCAACTCATCAGGGAGGCACAAGTAGACTATATCATCATCGATGATGATGAATAGGGGGTATGGTGAACTAATGAAGTATCTGAAAGACACCAAGAGTCCTAAATGGACTCTTGATGAGAGAACTGCGACCTCCGTGTCGCAGCGTCTAGTAGTTAGTTTGTAACCGCCAGGCGTAGTTTATGACATTCTGACCGTTGCGCCTGGAGACTCAACTAAACGTTTTTGATCGTTGCCCCAGATATGCATTTAAAACATTAAGCAGTTGGATTGACTCCTAATCCTGTTTGTTCCTTTGTCAGTCGATACAAAGGAACCCATCCCGATAGTTATCGGGACTTGTCGTGCTAATATTCGCTTTGCAAATGCTCAGTCATCCTTCTTATCCTTACTGTCTCCTAACTTCCTCGTTGGATAGCCCATCCCTCTCACAGACCAACCTCGCATGGCCTATCTTTTTCGGCGAATCGAACCACGACATTGTCATGCTTTGCATGACTCTAACCAATATCTATATTTATGGAAGACGACTTGCCAGGTTCAGGTTGTGGCTTTAAAGGTATAACTCTTACGCCCGTAAGCCATGGTTTGCGGTTCACTCACATTTGCGCTCTGGCGCATATGGTGTCACTATTGTGACACTTCTTCATTCATAAATTCGACCGCGACGGAGTCATGCTTTGCATGACTCTAACCCATATCTATATTTATGGAAGGCTTCGCCTTCCACGTCACGATTCCGCTCGTCACAAGAATAAAATCTCGTAGCGATTAGGGCGCGCGCAGCTCGGCTTCGCCGAGGGAGCACGACGAGAAAAGCCGAGGTTTTATCACGAAGAAACCAAGAATCAGAACTCCGTTACATACACAAGAAACTAAGAGTGAAACTCAACGAGCATTTAGCGTTACAAGCGTTTTGTTACTTTGCCGCGATTGGTAAAATGAACGAATGAAGTATCTGAAAGATACCAAGAGTCCTAAATGGACTCTTGATGAGAGAACTGCGACCACCGTGTCGCAGCGTCTTGTAGTTAGTTTGTAACCGCCAGGCGCAGTATATGAATTTCTGACCGTTGTGCCTGGAGATGCAACTTAACCTGCATTTTAATGTCAAATCGCGATTGAAGGAGACTTGCAATGGGCTCACTGCTTTATAAGTATAACTGGTAAGCCCGCAAGCCGTGGTTTGCGGTTCACTCACATATGCGCTCTGGCGCATATGGTGTGATTGTTGTGACACTCCTTCATTTATGAATCGAACCGCGACAGGGTCATGCTTGGCATGACTGTGACTCATAACTATTTTTATGGAAGGAGACTTGCGAACTCTAGTAG
>CAYYBR010000139.1:0-11339 GCA_964470035.1 uncultured Saprospiraceae bacterium | reverse complement strand
GGATATAGCTCCGTAAATATTCGTATGTAGTGCCCTCCGTATGAATGTCCCGCCATGATATAGGGAGGCGTCTCACCAGTCAGCTCTAGTAGCTTGCGCAAATCATGGGCTGCGTCTTCGACATTACTCGTTGAGTTGCCAAAATCGCTGTATCCGATGCCTGCACGATCATATCTTACCACTCGAATACTATCCTTAAGTCCTTCACTCAGCCAGTGCAGGTGTTCTCCAGGAGATCCAGCTCCAGATTCTATGACTAACGTAGGCTTGTTGTTCTTTGCTCCTGTACTCTGGATATGTAGTTGATAGCCACCCACATCAACGAGTTGTCCTGGCGGCTGTGGTTCTGGGGTGAATACACGGGAAACTAATCCGGCTAAAACAACGATAAGTATGAATACACCTATAGCTAGGCTGAACCACTTGAGTATTTTCTTTATGTACTTCATGACTGTATTTTTGATTTGAAGAATATTTTTCAAACCTAGGATCATCATCCCTCACTTTATGATAAGTATGATGAACAGGATAAATACCAGCACACATAGCTCTCAAATGTGATCCAAGACGATTGGGCACTAAAAAGTGAGTGTTTGACCCAGAAACTGTATTGTATGTCAAAAGGATTGGTCTTGCTTATAAGAAGTGATACTTTCATCAAATGAATGGTACGTTTCTAAGAGATCACAAGGCTTTAGGTTTAGGAGCTATTGCTATTACAGTATTCGGCATAGTACATTTCAGTATTGGTACATTCTTTTTTGTACCCACGCCATTGTGGATAATCATCAATGTCCTATCCTTTCTGCTGGTTTGGCTGTTAGTTTCATTTTTGATTCATAAGTTTTCTACCATTGTATTAGGCTTGCTGGGTTTGCTTTTGGTGGCATCGTTGGCGGATTATCATTTGAAGGTGTTCAATCCTATTTCTATTCCTGCCAACTTATTATTTTTGCTGGGCTTAACATATCTAATTGTTCCGCAGTTTTTCAAGAAGTATCAAATCGCTATCCTTATCGTTTATGGGGCAGCTATAACTTACTTTTTTGTATTCAGATTAGCACCTAACTTCAGCGAAGATCATATCCAGAATTTGTTCAATCTTGTACTACTTCCAATTCCGATATTTGCCGTTTTATGGGGTTATGAGCATTGGCGATGGTTAAAGACGCTGGAGTCTGACAAGGCTAAAGCAGAACTATCCTTGCTCAAAAGTCAAATCAACCCTCATTTCTTCTTTAATACTTTGAATAATCTCTATGGGTTATCCGTAGAAAAATCCGATAAAGCGCCTGAGGTAATTTTAAAGTTATCGGATATGATGAGATACACTATATATGAAGGGAAAGAGGATTTGGTATTGCTTAAGGATGAAATTACATATCTTGAAAATTACATCGAACTGCATAAAATTAGATATCAAAAAGAGGTTGATATAGTTTTTACGCATGATGCAAAGGAAGGGTTAAGGATAGCTCCACTGTTATTTATCATTTTATTAGAAAATGCATTTAAGCATGGTGTAGATAGAATGCCCAATAACGCTTTCATTCATATGGATATGCGATACCTAAATAAGGAACTCAGATTTACAATAGCAAACAGTTTTGATAATACTGCATCCGATGGTAACAAAGGTATTGGCTTAGAAAATTTAGAAAAGCGACTGTCATATCTTTATCCAAGGCGTCATACATTGACCATAGAAGAAAAAGAATCCGAATTTATAGCCTACCTAAATATTGAATTAGTATGAAATATTGCATCATCGATGATGAGCCAATTGCTCATCGCATAATAGAAGGCTATTGTGAAAACTTGCCTTATTTAACGAAAGTTAAAAATTGTTATGATGCTTTTGAAGCAATGACCTTGCTCAACGAGACATCAGTCGATTTGATTTTTCTCGACATTAATATGCCTAAACTATCTGGCTTCGATTTTCTAAGAACAATGCAGCATTTTCCGAAAGTGATCGTTACTTCAGCACATCAAGAGTTCGCTTTAGAAGGGTATGAGTTGAGTGTTACGGATTACCTGCTAAAGCCGTTTTCTTTTGAACGATTCCTAAAAGCGATGAATAAGGTGATGAGTGAAAGAACACCAACTGTCCTTCCTTCTCACAAGCAAGAAAATGCTAGTTTTTTCCTAAAGGGTGATAAGAAAACACACCATATACATAATGATGATATTTTATTCATCGAAGCTTATGGCAACTATACTAAGGTGTTTTTGACAACTGAGATGATAGTGAGTCATGAAAAAATTTCTGCTCTAGAAGAAATGTTATCAACATCCAGGTTTTTACGAGTTCATAAGTCTTTCATTATTGCTATCGGTAAAATAGAGCAAATAGAAGGGAATAGGATAAAAATCAGGGAGCATCATATACCGGTTGGACAAACTTATAAGAGTAATCTGAAAAGACTCTTAAGTTAGGACTCACTTGTCTTTGATTTTGTTTCAATCATTTCCTATAAAATAATGGCATTGCTCTCGAAAGGGTGAAGGAATGAAGTGCTCTTGGAGAAAAGAAGTCAACCATTGATAAGTGGAAAGCTAATCAGGCATGAGCTATCATATCTTCACATTAATGTCGAATCTTATTCTTTGTCCTGTCTCCTTCTCATTACCAAATGGAATGAGTTGATCAACATGATAGTATTTTGTAACTAAGGTGATCTTTTTGCTAATTGCATAGGCAACTACTGCCTCTGCACCTTGTAAGTTGCTGAGTCTGCCATCTGGTGAGTTAAAAGAAGAATAATCCCATCTTGCCCAATCATTCTGAGCCATATAATCTAGGATGGAATATCGTTGAAGGCGTGCATAGGTAAGCCTTAACATCCAATTGTTGGTCGACTTTGTATCTCCATATTGCACACCACAGGTGTAGCCGGTTCTTTGGTCAGTAAAGTCTTGTTCTATGTTATTGTTGTCATCATAATTGGTCAGATTGTTATAGTAGTCAGCGTCAATGGAGATTTTTTTGAAGGTATACTTCGCTCGGAAATGCAGAATGGAATAGTCCAATAAGAATGAATGTGATCCATCTGGGATGTTGGGTATATTCCTCAATAAGTAGAGCGCTGAAGAAAGTTCTACATGTTTGTTTCTCGAGATGACGTTTGTTTGTAGTCCTTGCAAGTAGGCGTCATTTAGAAAGGAGTTATCACTTGAATTGATTATAAAATGTCCACCGGTTAGGTTAATCGCTTTAAGTACTCCTTGTTCGATATTAAATGTCTTGTCGATCGAAATGCCTTCTGGAAATACATTGTCACTCCAGAATAACTCATTGTTTTTCTTGAAAGGGTAGGTGTTTTTTCCAATCCAAAACCTGAAGTCACTTTTGTTATACTGGAAGTAGGCCTTTTCAAATCCTATGGGTAGTGTCCCAAATTCTTGCAGCCCTTTCCCTAGGGTTAACTGTGGGTCTTGTTGCTTGTTAAGTTGGCCAGTTCTAATCCTTAGCCCAAAAGAGTAGTTCTTATGTGCGTAGCTTGCACCGGTCCTGATACGATATCTTAATCTTGATCTGTCTTGCCTGAAAGTGCCATCAGAATTTCTGGAGTCCCAATCATGTTCAACTCTGAATCTGTAATCCATTTCAAACGAGACTCTCGAATACGTTGAATCAGATTGGCTAAGAAGCTGGCAGAAAGTCAAAAATACAAAGAATATGACTGCGTATATATGCTTCACAATTTGTGGGGTATTCTTATTTAAGGTTTTCGAATTTCACTACTAAATTGGCAATAGATGGCCATGTTGACAAAGACTGAGTCTTGCAGATACAAGTATAAAGAAATATCACCTGTAAGTGGGGTTAATTGTCAATAACCATGGTAATGCTTCCTGAAAATTTAAGTGCTCATTAGACAACAATATTCCTATTAAAAGTTTGATAGATATACAGATCAAGGCGGATTCAATGATTCTGTACAACATGGATCTGATGGCTTATTTCTCTTTAGTTGAATCGGCTTTAATTTCTGGTAGTAGAATATAATATGATTATAAAAAAGCGAGTGGCTGACTAATATTAGTCGGTCATTCGTGTTGATCATCTTGATCAATGAGACATACGATCCCATCAACACTCTCAGAGCGATTATCTTCTGGTTGCAACTGCCTGAAACAGATTTTAGTCGTAATAGAAGTTCAGACAAGATGAGAGCATTAATGACAATATATAAGAGCTCCATTGGCCAGATTCTGCCCTTTAAAGCTCTATCACTCGATAGTTGTCGATTAACGCAAGCCTAGTTCAGTTTCTGCTACGTCTAGCTCTGTAGATGATGGCGAACTTTCTTTAAGGATGGGCTTTATTGATGGAATCATTTCCGCTGAGAATGATTTTTTTGTGAAAAATGGAGTATCATCGGGTCGCTTACTGATCATTTACGAAAGTGATGGCTACTTTTCTGTTGAACCATTTACGGAAGTGATGGTGAATCAAATGAATTTATTAAAACCGATCATAAGGAGACCACAACAAATGATGTTTGCTGATCAGCTGGCTATACTAGGGGGAGAAATCGTCTTGGAGGCATATACAGATTAAAATTCTGCATTGAGGACTTTAATGATTACATTTGCGCCTCACTTTGAGAATTATCATTAAAATTGATAATGTGGAGTGATGAAAAACGTTTAGTGCGTGCGAAACAAGACACATCTTACTGCTTCAGCGCGTTACAGAGTTGAGAACTCTGAGCCAAGTGACGCACTACTAAGTATAACATCCAAGAGAACATTAAGTTTTGGATGACCTATAGGAGAGAAGAAAACAGATTTATTTTATATCATTAACAACTATAAATATTAATTGAAGAGATGAAAAACATTGAACTCATGAAAACTTTTTTAAAAGTGGGTAGTAAGAACGTCGTACTGATGATGTCCTTGTTTCTTTCACTGGCAGTGATAACTTCTTGTGGGGATGACGAAGAACCGCCAATGGTGCAGCCGACTCCAGATCCATCTGTCGTACTTGCCAGCTTCACATCACAGGTTGATGCTGATAACTCACTAACATATAACTTCACTAACAACTCTGTAGTTAACGGAATCACAGATCGGAGCTTCTCTTCTTCTTGGGACTTTGGTGGAAACGGGTCTTCAACAGATGAGAACCCATCTCATACTTTCTCTGAAGAGGGGACTTTCACTGTAACGTTGACCGTGACGGCATCTGATGGCGAAGTGGGTACGGCATCCGAGACAATAGAGGTAACTGCACCGAGAAACAGATTTGCTAGTATCACTGATTCTAGAGACGACGATACAGGTGAGCTAAGACTTGCTGTTGATTCTATCCAGAACGGACGAGTCAGTTTTATATACAGAGTATCTGCAGGTCCAGGTGATGATATCCAGGATGGGTTTATCAACGTAACTGGTTCTTCAACAAGCGGTAGAAACTCGATCGTTGAAATCAGACTGAAGGATAACACGACTCACGAATTCCGTGAAGGAGCTTCTGATGCTACTATCGCAGCCGGTGTTTTCCCTGAAGGCGCAGCTGACGTATGGATACCTGTAGAAATTAGCTGGACTTCTGACGGAGTTGGTACACCACTATATACTGTAATGATAGATGGTACAACGGTCATCACAGATGCACCTAGTACAACTAGAGACCCTAACAACGCTGAACAAGTTGAGGAGCATCTCGGAACAGTTATCGATGGTGCACGTAACTTCCAGTGGAAATATGCCTCTAACTCTACAGTAAGTGATGGTTTGTTTCAGGTTGATGAGATTCAGGTATTTTCATCTGATTCAGGATCTGAGGTGATCGTATTTGAAGATAACTTCCAAGGAAGAGTAGCTGGTGATAGCCTAGACCCTGATGATGATGAGACGTCTCCGTATCACGCGAACTCATCTGATGCTACAGTTGTCGAAGAGTAAACAAGGACTTAAAGAGTCTTAATAAGACATATATTGTTAGAAGAGGAGTGCCTATATCAGGCATTCCTCTTTTTTTATACATGTACTAAAGTCTCCTCGTGGAAAGCTGAAAGCAGTCAGTCAGACATATGTGCATTGATCATAATCTGTTATCCCCTCAGGTAGAGGGATGGAAAGATGTAGCAAGATGATCCATGAACTTGTCTTAGCTATTACAACTTCTCGATTTTTTTTACTTGAGTATGCTTTAATTATAAGGTTTAATCATAAATTGGTTGACCAATTAGGAAAGTTGATATTTGAGGGGCAAGAGTTGGCAAAATCTCATGAATATATTCATCGACGGAATAAAACGGGTGAATTTGGCTGATCATCAAAAGGATGAAACTAGTCTCTACGAAAAAACTACACTTTATTTTATGTCGGTTGTCCTACGTATGAAGACAACTGAAAACTATTATGCTTTTAAATTAGATTGTATGAAAAAACTATTAGGAAATTTTAATGGATTAGCTCTAAGGGTGCTCGGGATCTTTGCCTTGGTCATCTTTTTTGCTTCCGGAAGTGCAGTTGCACAACAAACAGTCAACGGAAAGGTGACTGATGAAAATGGTGAGTCACTACTTGGTGTGACTATTATGATCCAAGGAACTGCCGTCGGAACTATGGCAGATCTTGATGGTACATTTAGCCTAGAAGCTGCCCCTGACGCGGTGCTTGAGTTTTCTTATGTAGGCTATAAAACGCAGGCTGTACCAGTTAACGGACGGTCCAATATCGATGTGGTCTTGGCAGTAGATGCGGAGCTACTTGATGAAGTTGTAGTTATCGGCTATGGTAGCGTTAAAAAGAGTGATGTTACTGGTAGTGTGTCTTCGGTTAAGGCTGAAGAGATACAGGCTTTCCCATTATTGAATGCTGGACAGGCGCTACAGGGTAGAGCTGCTGGTGTGGTGGTTCAAACACAGAATGGAGGTGAGCCTGGAGCAGATATATCTATCCGTGTGAGAGGTGGTTCTTCACTGAATGCAAGTAGCGACCCCCTAGTGGTTGTGGATGGTTTTATAGGTGCAGCTTTCCCTCAGCAAAATGACATAGAGTCTATAGAGATTTTGAAAGATGCTTCTGCTACAGCGATATATGGATCAAGGGGTTCAGGTGGAGTTATCCTTGTTACTACCAAGAAAGGGCAATCTGGAAGACCAGTTGTCGAGGTGAATACTAGTTACTCTACTCAAGAAACGACTAACAGATTGGACTTGCTTGATGCAAATGGATTCGCTCAATATCAGAATCAGATTCGCTCTAATGCGGGTGATGCTCCTTATTCTCAAGGAGTTGAGAATACCGACTGGCAAGACGTAATATATAGAGATGGAAATACACAGAATCACCAAGTATCAGTTTCTGGTGGTGGTGAGAATGTGAATTACTACTTCTCGGGTTCTTACTTCAACCAAGAAGGTATCGTTGTTAATTCTGACTTCGAGAGAATCCAGTTTTTGGCAAATGTAGATGCTACTGTCGGTAGTAGACTGAAAGTAGGATTGAACAGTGTTACTAGTAGAAGTGAGCAAAATGGAGTTTCTACTCAATCAACTGGTAGTGATGCGATTGGTTCGGTTAATGGTGGAGGAGATGATGTCGTCTCTTTGGCTTTTAGGTTTTCTCCAGATGTAGGATTCTTTAATAGTAATGGAGAATTCTCACAGAATACTGTTGGAGATGATATAGAGAATCCGTGGGCTGTAGCAACACAGATTATCAATAATACACAAACGGATAACGCAAGGACGAATCTATATGCAGATCTGAAAATACTGGAAGGTCTGAATTTTAAAACCACTTTTGGCTTTAGAACTCAGAATGGTACGGAAGGATATTTTAAACCTCAAACCTTTTTGCTTTCACAGGGAGGTGCCTTTCTAGAAAACGTACAGAGAAGAGGAATACTGAGTGAAAATTATCTTACATATAATAGACAACTAGGTGCAGGTAACATAACAGCGACGGTTGGGCACTCATATCAAAAAAATACGACTACAGGTTTTGAAGCCGGTGCTCGAGAATTAATTAGTGATGTCTTTTCTTTCCACAACCTTGAAGTTGGACAGATAGATCAACGTACTGTTGATTCTCGTTTTTCTGAATCAGAAATCGAATCTGTTTTTGGGCGGGTGAATTTTGATTGGGCAGATAGATATTTGTTGACCGCTACAGTTCGTAGAGACGGAGCATCGAACTTTGCGGCGAATAACAGATTTGCTACATTCCCATCATTTGCTGTTGGGTGGAAGGTCTCGAGAGAGCCGTTTTTTGCTGATGATGGTGTAGTTTCTAATTTGAAACTAAGAGCAAGTTGGGGATTAACAGGTAATCAAGCTATCGGCCCATTTGAATCTCTTGCCACATTTAATGTTCAGCCACCTGCTGAAGTCGATGGGGCTTTTGGCGTAGAACTAGCGCGTGAGGCAAACCCTGATCTAAAATGGGAAACTTCAGCTCAGACAAACATTGGGTTTGATTTAGGCCTGTTTCAAGATCGAATCATAGTTAGTGCAGACTACTATAATATCGAAACAAGAGATCTTCTATCTATAGATAGGGCATCCAATTTCTACTTGGGCACTACGGATCTAGATGTGCTTAGAAATGTTGGGACTATTAATAATAATGGAGTTGAGGTATCTATAACGTCAAACAACCTGAACTCAAGTAACTTTAGATGGACTACTAATTTGAATTTTGCGAGAAACAGAAATCGAGTTGAAGAGCTATCTGGAGGAACAGAGCAGATAGGAAGTGGAGCACCAGGTTACTTTTCTGGAGCTTCTACATATATCTTAAGAGAAGGTTCTCCAATCGGTCAGTTTTGGGGATTGAATTACTTGGGTGTATATCAAGGTGGAGAAGTTCAACAAGGTACCGCACTAGAGGCGAGATCATTTGGTGCAGATGGCCTTCCTATACCAGGAGAGCCATTATTTGAAGATTTACCTGATGCAGAGGGTAACTTCAACTTCCTGATCGATGATAATGACAGACAGGTTATAGGTGACCCTAATCCTGATTTCACATTCGGTGTTTCTAATGACTTTTCCTATGGAGGATTTGACTTAAATGTCTTCTTCCAGGGCGCTGTAGGTGGAGATATTTTAAACCTGACGGCAGTTCAGTTGTTCAATGGTGACAGTAACAGTGTGACTGATATCTTGAATTCTTGGACACCAGAAAATACGAATACAGACATACCACGAGCGGCTATACGAGGTAGAGAAAGATCTACTCGTTTTGTAGAAGATGGAAGTTATGTTAGGCTGAAGAATATAGCTTTAGGTTATAATCTGCCTACTAGCCTGACAGATAAGGCACGTGTCGGTGCAGTAAGAGTCTCTGTTAGTGCTCAAAACCTACTCACGATCACTGGCTATTCTGGATTGGATCCTGAGGTAAGCTACTTTGGAAGTGGTGGTGAAAACAGAGGTGATGACAATATTATAATAGGGCATGATTTTGGAAATTATCCTAACCTAAGATCATTTACAGTTGGTCTTAACGTGAAATTTTAAATCAGATAAAGATTATAGAAATGAAAAATTATTTTAAATATTTCTTTACGTTTTTGGTACTTGCGATGCCAATTATGGGATGTTCTGATTTGCAAGAAGATCCAAGAAGTCAATTAAATCCTGACGAGAGGAATCTTGACCTCGAAACAGTCGAGACTACGATAGCTGGTGCATATGGCCACCTTGATGCTCGTGCATTTATGTCTAGAGCACTCGGCTTGGTAACTATGCTACGATCAGATATGGTAGACATAGGTAACCCAAGTACAAACGCTGATAGAATTGAACATGACCAATTTACAGTTTCAGCTAACAATCCATTGATCTTAAATATCTCTAATCCTGATAGAAGTTTCTGGCCACGTCTTTACCAGATAGCTAGAGCGGCTAATGAAACCCTCAATGAACTTGAACTTATACAAGATGAGCTCGATGCTGGTGTTGGGGAAGAGATAGCAGCGAGAGCGAGGTTTATCAGAGGATTTACTTACTACCATCTTGTGAGACTCTTTGGTGATATACCATACTTAGATGAGAATACTTCTACGGCTGACGCTTCTGAAGCGACAAGAACGCCCGCTGAAACGGTGTATGAAAATATCATCGCGGATTTTGAGTTTGCAAGACAGTGGTTACCACCTTCAAGAACTAACAGAACACTACCAAGTAGTGCTACAGCTAGTGCTTATCTGGCTAGTCTCTATTTGACAAGAGGACAATACCAGATGGCGTATGATGAAGCTACTTCTATTATCAATAATGCGGGGACACACGACTTGGCTTTGGAGCCAGATTATCGTAATATCTTCCATGCTGTCAATTCTGATAATTCTAGAGAGCCTCTCTTTATCATAGACTTTGTTGGCACTAACATCAATGATGAGTCAAGAGATTATCTCGCTGCTTTTACAGGATTCTTTGGCCAAGCTACTTACTATCCTTCAGGAGGGTGGTCAGTTATGGTGCCATCGCAAGCAGTATTTGACGACTGGGACGATAGAGACTATAGAAAGTCAGTCAATTTTGATGATACAGCAATGGATAATGGCGGCAATGAACTGATATTTCCACAGTTCTCTAGTCTAGATGGTAGAAATGCTAATCGACCGCACATCTCTAAGTATACAGCTATGGCAGGGGACTTACCTCAAGCTAATACTTCAGGACGTGATTCGCATTCTAATTATCAATTGATGAGATATGCGGAAGTGCTCTTAATCGCCGCTGAGGCAGCCATCGAAATAGGAAGACCTGGAGAAGCTGATGAATGGATAAATATGATCAGAGACAGAGCAAGAAATGGAGATGGTTCTAGCGAACCTAGTGATTTTCCTACCGATATCTCAGGAGCTACTGTAGCGGATGTACTTGAAGAAAGAAGGTTAGAGCTAGCCTTCGAACAGAAGAGGTGGTATGATATAGTCAGAAGAAGAATGGGAGATCAGGTGTTTGGACCTGGTGGTTTTGAAACAGAGTTTCTAGGCACTACAAACTTTGATGCTAATAGAGATTATTTGCTACCTATTCCTCCATTTGAAATAGCTAATAATCCTAACATCACTCAGAATCCTGGGTACTAGTTTAGTTAGGTTTACAACATAATATATCAGAGAGCCTTTCATCTGCATAGAAGGAAGGCTCTTTTTAATTGTACCGTACCTTGTTTACTTGGCAAGTAGACATCAGATATCACCCAAACGATAAGAACGCAACCTTCTCTTCGTTCGATATGTAATGTCTTTATGGCTACTTATTTGTGGGCTTTATACCAATCGTGTCAGCATTAAATTTCGTAATTTGCACAATTGGTTAACCAATTTTTGAGAATAGGGATTGTAAGCTGGCGTCAGG
>CAYYBR010000138.1:0-11424 GCA_964470035.1 uncultured Saprospiraceae bacterium | reverse complement strand
AACTCAGTCCTGAAGACAAAAAACAGTGTTTCTACATTTTGTAGAGGTTAATTAGTTATATTTGATCAAATCGTAATACAGATGATATTAAAGATCAATGGCAAGTCAAAGGAGGTCGATGTCGAACCAGGCATGCCACTTTTATGGGTCCTCAGAGATGAGTTACACATGACAGGTACCAAATATGGGTGCGGTGTATCCTCTTGTGGAGCATGCACAGTTCACATCGATGGTGTAGCTACGAGAACTTGTACTCTCCCAGTTGCAACGGTTGCAGGAAAAGAGATCACCACGATCGAGGGAATCGGAGTAGCAGGCGAAGTATCAGCAGTGCAGGCCGCATGGATCGAACACCAAGTGCCTCAGTGTGGCTACTGCCAGTCAGGTATGATCATGGCCGCAGAAGCCTTGCTAGATGAGATACCGGACCCAACAGATCAAGATATCAATGAACGTATCACCAATATCTGTCGATGCGGCACCTATAATCGAGTACGAGATGCTATTAAATCTGCTGCTAAGAAACGGCAGGATCCAGGTACTTTATTAGGAACTATATAAGCGTAATCATGACAAAAGAAAATAAGAAGAAAGGCAAATGGACAAGGCGCGCTTTTATAGCAACCGGAGGACTCGTAGGTACAGGCCTTGTCGTGGGAGTCGGTGGTCTCGCTTATATCAGTAAGCAGATAAAGAAGTATAGTGGAGCTGGTATGGGTGAAGGTAACTCACTTAATGCATGGTTACGTATAGCTACTGATAATACTGTGACGATGGCCATCGCCAGAGCAGAAATGGGCCAAGGGGTATATACTTCTCTTCCACAGTTAGTAGCTGAAGAACTTGAGATCGAGATGAACAAGATCCATGTCGTTCATCCTCAACCAGAGTCCCCCTACTCTAATACTTTCTTGATGACTCAAGAATCACCTAATGCATACAAAGGTCTCTCTGCCATAGAAAAGGTATTGAGCTACATGCCGCTGATTGCTACTGGCGGTAGTACATCTATACCAGATGGATGGTATAACATGAGGTATGCGGGCGCTACTGCCAGAGAAATGCTGATCAAGGCGGCTGCAGATCAGTGGTCAGTAGCCCCTACTGATTGCTATGCGGAGAATGGACAAGTTATCAATAGCAAGACGAGAGAAAGACTTAACTATGGGGCACTTGCAGAAGCTGCTGCAAACGTAGAACTCGATGGCCTCCCAACACTCAAAAAGAGAGAAGACTTCAAGGTAATCGGCAAGCCGGTCCAAAGGCTAGATATACCAGAAAAGGTAGATGGCAGTGCTGAGTTCGGATTAGATGTCCGTCGCCCAGACATGCTATATGCAGCGATCAAACATCCAAGCAGTATAGGTGGCAAGATCACCAAGATCACTAATGAAGATGAGATCAAAGAGATGGCGGGGGTCAAGAAAGTACTCATCACTGATGAAGGATCAGCAGCGGTAGTTGCTGATAATACTTGGCGTGCTGATATGGCGACGCGTATCATGGAAGTAGAAGAAGAACATCTATACGCAGATCTGTCTACTGAGAGTATATCAGCAGAGATGAACAAAATCATGGATCAAAAGGCGACAGCTACAACCGAATCACATGGTGATGTAAACGCAGGCCTAGATAGCGAAGAGGGCATCCTTGTCGAAGGCACCTATGAAGTCCCATATCTAGCTCATGCGACTATGGAACCCATGAACTGTACTGTGCATGTAACTGATGAAGATTGTACGGCATGGGTAGGTCATCAAGGTGCATCGATAGTCCACACCTTGCTATCAGAAGTAACTGGAGTTCCTAAGGATAAGTGCCACGTCAATATCACATATCTAGGAGGTGGATTTGGACGCCGTAGCGAGCCAGATTATATCAAACAGGCGGCTTGTATTGCACGTGAAATGAAAGGTACTCCTATTCAGACTGTCTTCACGCGAGAAGAAGATATGAAGAATGATATGTATCGCCCCGCCTCCCTTTGCAGATTTAAGGCAAAAGTAAAACCAGATGGAGAGATCCTTGCTTGGGACAACAAGGCAGTACTTCAGTCTGTAAGTGCAAGTGCACTTGGACGTATAGAGCCTATGATGGCTCCATCACCTAAGAAAGATCCTGCGACGCTTGAAGGCCTAGCAGAACTACCTTATGACATGACCGCTAGAAGAGTGGCACTTGGTAATATCGACTTGCCTGTGCAAATCGGATTTTGGCGAAGTGTCGGATTTAGTCAGAACACCTTCTTCTCTGAGTCATTTATGGATGAGTGCGCTCATGCAGCAGGTCAAGACCCTTATCACTTCAGAAAAGCTAAACTCGGAGGTCATCCAAGATTCGTTGCTGTACTCGATAAAGTTGCTGAGCTCAGTAACTGGAGCAAGCCTATAGGAGAAGGACGATATAGAGGTATAGCGATGTCCAAGTCTTTTGGATCTATAGTCGCCGAAGTCGCGGAGATAGTTAAGGTCGGAGATAAGAGTTTTCATATCGACAAGTACTACACCGCTATAGATTGTGGTAACTATGTCAACCCTAATACTATAGAAGCTCAGATCGAGAGTGCTATCATCTTTGGTTTATCGGCAGCCCTTTATGGACAGATCACTTGGAAGAACGGCGGCGTGGAGCAGTCTAACTTCCCTAACTACGAGATGGTCAAGATGGCGGTAAGTCCTTCTGTAAATGTACATATCATGGACAAAGATGAAGTCCCTGGCGGAGTCGGCGAGCCTGCTACACCACCAGCAGCACCAGCACTTGCTAATGCGATATTTGCGGCGACAGGTGAGAGAGTGAGATCACTCCCACTTACAAAGCATGGATATACGTTTGTATAAGTACTTAAGAAGTAGCTAAGGCTCTTATCCTTACTCCCACACCATTGAGTGCAGAGTTGCCAGTAAGATCATCCATACGTGTTTCATCGGTAAGGTCATTGATGGAAACACCCCCATAGGATGCGGCTAGAGACATGCTTGTGCCTTTTCGACTGCCCCACCCCTGTGGAATGCTTACTACGCCCGGCATGACTTCATCACTTATCTCTGCTTCGATAGTGACGGCACCTACTTTAGACTCTACTTCTACTTCTTCACCATCTTGGACGTTGAGTTGCCTAGCATCGTTAGGGTGTATCAAAAGTGTGCACTGATTACGACCGCGCATGAGGCGCTCTACATTGTGTGTCCAGGTATTATGGTGTCTATGCGATCGTCGCCCAATCAATGCAAAAGGATACTCTCCTGAAGAACTATTATCATTCTGTAGAAAGCACTTTTCTAATCTAGGAACATCAGCTACAAACAACTCAGGTGCAAGATCAATCAAGTCATCATCAGACTGTAGTCTCTGTAAGATGCAAGGTTGAAGCGGCCCAAGGTCTATGCCGTGGGGATGGTCTTTAAGCATCTCTACGCTCAGGCCTTGGTCGGCATACTTCCCTCCACGTAATAACATGTCCAACATCATCTCAGGTGTCATACCAGAATCTGGTATACCTAGTAGAGCGTTAGTAAGATCTCGAAGGACTTCCCAATCATAGCGCTGGTCTTCATCTCTTGGAAAAAGTGCTGGATAATACTTGGCTGTATTTCTTACAGCATTAGCATGAAAGACGATATCAAAGTTATCTGCAGCAAGACCTGTGGCAACTGGCAATATGATATCTGCATGACGATTAGTCTCAGTCTTATAGATATCTACCGAGACTAGAAAATCAAGTTTTTTCAAGGCCTTTTCTACTCTTAGTCCATTTGGTGTAGAAAGTACTGGATTGCCAGCACAGATAAACATCGCCTTTACCTGATCTTCTCCTGGTGTCTCAATTTCTTCGATCATCACTCCTACTGGAAACTCTCCATTATAATATGGCTTACCACTTACTCGTGATGTATACTTACCATAACTGCGTGGCTTGCCTTTTTTGGATCGCGCCATGATATGATCTGCCGCTGGCTGAGTAAACATCACTCCGCCCTCTCTGTCAAAGTTGCCACTGATGATATTGATAGCATGTGTAAACCATTGGCAGAGTCCACCAAAGGATTGAGTGGAAGCTCCCATGCGACTATGAATAGCAGCACTCTTCGCTGCCATCAACTCTCTCGTGAGTCGCCTGATATCTTGGGCGTCGATACCTGTAATAGGCCCTACCTTCTCTGGAGATAATGACTGCACTGCATCACGCAAAATGTCCAGGTGCTTAACATGATCTCCTAGATGACGAAGTCTGATATCACCAGATTCGAATATCGTATAGAGTATGGCTCCTAGAAATAATGCATCAGTCTCAGGCCGTATGAACAGGTGCTCATCTGCCTTATCAGCAGTCTCAGTCCTACGTGGATCTATGACAACGAACTTGCCACCGCGATCTTGGATCGCCCTGAGTCGTCGAGGAAAGTTAGGGACAGTCATCATGCTCCCGTTAGATACCATGGGGTTATAACCCAGGATCATCATAAAGTCTGTGCGATCGATATCTGGTATCGGCGTCAGTAAGCCGTGACCATACATATAATTAGCTACAACATGATGGGGTAACTGATCAACGGAGGAGGCACTAAATCGATTTCTTGTGCCTAATGCTCGAAGCATGATTGGCATGAAAAGAGAGTTCCCTAGGTTATGGGCATTGGGATTACCTAGAAAAGTAGCCACAGCATTTTTACCGTGCTTTTCTTGGATCCTCTTTAGTCCATCTGCTGCAAAGGAAATCGCTTCTTTCCAGGAAATTTCTTCCCACTCTCCAGCATCATTTTTTTTGATAGGTCTTCGCAGTCTATCAGGGTCGTTATGAAAGTCTTGTAAGGCTACAGCCTTGGGGCAGATATGACCTTGGCTTAAGGGGTCATCTTTATCCCCTTTGATAGATAAAATCTCTTTACCGCGATGTTCTATGACGATACCACACATGGCTTCGCAGATATTGCACGTCCTGTAATGCTTTTGTACTTCTTCCATAGACTTGATTAGATACTCCTAATGTACTTAGAACTTCATATTTTACGTAGAACAATAATGAGCGCTCCTTCAGATTCGAACATCACTGTACATATGACTTGTAGTCTTGATGGCTATATAGCAGATGTAAGTGGAGGTACATCTTGGATGAATCGCGAATCTTCTTATCCTGATGGCATCAGCTTATCTCAAGAGTATATCATTCAGCTTCTGGAGAGGATCGACTGTTATGACCTATCAGATAATAAAGGTCAAGTCATAGGCTGAGAATAGAAATTCTGTGCACCTTAGATGTCTAGTAAATAATATCATGACGCCTATCGTTTCCCGATTACAAATCTTTCCAGTCAAGTCTTTAGAAGGACTTCAAGTAGAACAAGCAGAAGTAGGCATACATGGATTGAAGTGGGATCGCCACTTTGCGATAGTCGCTAAAGATGGACAGCTCATCAGTGGCAAACGAAACCCTGAGGTAAATAGACTGAGTGTTAGCTACGACTTATCAGCATCCTCCATCACCTTGTGCAAGAGAGATCAAGACGAGAAACATACCTTTTCATTAGAAGTTGGCAACCGTGAATTAGATCAGTTTTTAAGCGACTACTTCAGAACCATGGTCAGTCTACAATCAGATATAGAAGGGGGCTTTCAAGACATCCCGCGTATCGGTAGTTTGTCGATCTATGGCGAAGCATCACTCAGAGCTCTTCAGGCTGATCTTGGAAGACACGATCTCGATGAATTGAGGCGAAGATTCAGATCTAATCTTGAGATCACTTCTACTGATCCTTATTGGGAGGATCAACTTTATGTTCGACCCGGTTTTGGGCTCCGTTGCATGCTTGGAGATGTAAAAGCTATAGGTGTAGCTCCTCGAGTACGGTGTCCAGTGCCACCGAGGGATAGTCGAACAAGTGAGGTTGATGCTCACTTTGTAGAAGACCATATAGCTCATCGAAATAAGTATGGTAAGGATGGATTATTAGCCTATGGAAAGTCAACTTACTACTTTGCTGTAGATGTTTTTTTGGCCAAACCTGAGGCCGGCAAGCATATAAGAAAGGGCGATTCTATTACATTAGGAAAAGAAGTGAAGCTCGAACCACTAGGCCTTACGCGCTGATATTCAACAGGTTAGTATTCTTTTCATCTTTCGGTTACGTTCTTAGCCATTGAATTATTGCATTCTTCTGAGAGAATAATTGAATTTGGATAATACCCATATTCTGGGATAAAGTAGGTTTTGTTTTGGTCTAGGTTTGGTATCAGAACAAATCAAAATAGTTATGAATCAGAAGACATCTTCAGCTTTTGTGTTTGCCTCATGGACAGCACTTGCTACAGGCGTATTCGGTTACATTATCGGTCTTTGGAGAGCTACTATGCAGCTCAATGAAAAGGGCTATTACTTCACCTTACTGATGTTCGGATTATTCAGTGTGGTAACATTACAGAAGAGTGTGAGAGACCGATTAGAGGGTCTCAGGGTAACAGACATCTTTTATAATATCTGTTGGTTTGCCGTCGCACTATCTATCACCTTGATGATCATCGGCCTTTGGCATGCCAACCTTCTTCCCAGTGAAAAAGGCTTTTATGCATTTGCATTTCTTTTAGCATTATTTGGCGCTATCACAGTGCAGAAAAATACGAGAGATGATTTACTCGTGGAGTAGATTATCACAATCACTACATCCATGTTATCTACTCCTGGCTCTTAATTGAGTCGGGAGTTTTTTTTATAAGCCATGGGTTCACGAGAGTGCTTCAGAGATTTACCTATATTGAGGTAGTACACATTTACGAAAGTGGATCATAAAAAATACTGGAGAGAAAACCTCAGATATCTTTTCATACTTCTTGCCATCTGGTTTGTCATCTCTTACGGCTTTGGGATACTATGGGCTGATCAGCTTAACAACATCAAGCTTGGAGGATTTCCCTTGGGCTTCTGGTTTGCTCAGCAGGGTTCTATCTATGTCTTTGTCATCTTGATATTCGTGTATGTCTACCTGATGAATAGATTGGATAAAAAATACAACGTAGACGAAGGGTAGATGACGACACTGCAGATATGGACATACGTGATCGTCGGTCTCACCTTTTTGTTATACATCGGTGTAGCCATCTGGGCACGGGCTGGCTCCACTAAAGAGTTTTATGTGGCAGGTGGTGGAGTACCTCCGATACTCAATGGCATGGCCACTGCTGCGGACTGGATGTCAGCTGCATCTTTTCTATCTATGGCTGGGCTCATCTCATTTATGGGATTTGATGGTAGCCAATATCTCATGGGATGGACAGGCGGATATGTACTGCTTGCGCTTTTGTTGGCACCATACCTGAGGAAGTTTGGAAAGTTTACAGTGCCGGACTTTATAGGCGACCGGTACTATAGTCAGACGGCCCGTATAGTAGCTGTCCTGTGTGCTTTATTCGTGTCATTTACCTATGTGGTTGGGCAGATGAAGGGTGTAGGTGTGGCGTTTTCGAGATTTCTAGATATCCCATTTGGTTGGGGTGTAGTTGTCGGTGTGTGTATTGTTTTTTTCTATGCCGTCTTGGGGGGTATGAAGGGCATCACTTATACTCAGGTGGCGCAGTTTTGTGTTTTGATATTTGCATTTACAGTACCGGCTATCTTTATCTCTATCCAGATGGTCAATCATCCCATCCCACAAATCGGCATGGGCGGCGATATAGATGACGGGACTCTTCTCCTTGATAAGATTAATCAGCTCTCAGTAGATCTCGGCTTTCATGAATATACCAAGGCTAACAAGCCGAGGATCGATCTCTTTTGTGTGACGGCAGCACTGATGTTGGGCACAGCTGGCTTGCCCCATGTCATCGTGCGGTTCTTTACCGTGCCGAAGGTAAGAGACGCTCGTGTCTCTGCTGGATGGGCGCTTTTATTCATAGCGATCCTTTATACTACGGCCCCAGCGGTGGCGGTATTTGCTAGGACTAATCTTATCCAGACCGTTGATAATGCTCCCTATGCTGAAGTACCTCCATGGTTCAAGAGTTGGGAGACAACGGGGCTCCTGGAGTATGAGGATAAAAACGGAGATGGTCTGATCCAATATTATAATGACGCTAACTCCACTTTCGTAAATGAGGTGGCTACACCACGCGGCTGGGAAGGCAATGAGCTAACTATCGATCGTGACATCATCGTCCTTGCCAATCCTGAAATCGCTAATCTGCCTGCATGGGTGATCGCCTTGGTTGTCGCTGGTGGACTGGCAGCTGCTTTATCAACCGCCGCTGGATTGCTTCTAGTCATCTCTTCATCTATCTCTCACGACTTACTGAAGAAATGGCTACTCCCTAATATCACTGAAAGACAAGAACTACTCTCTGCTAGAGTGGCTATCGCGGTAGCTGTAGTCATCGCTGGTTATGCAGGTTATCATCCTCCGGACTATGTCGCCGCCATCGTGGCATTTGCGTTTGGGCTGGCAGCTTCTTCTTTCTTTCCAGCCATCATCTTAGGCATCTTCGACAAGCGCATGAATATGCAAGGTGCTGTATCTGGCATGATCGTCGGATTACTTTTTACAGCTTCTTATATCTACTACTTTAAGATAGGTGGAGGCATAGGCAAAACAGAGCAATATCTTTGGGATATCAGCCCAGAAGGCATAGGTACGGTTGGTATGCTGATCAATCTCATCATCTCTGTAGTTGTATCTAGACTTACAGCTCCTCCTCCAGCGGCAGTCCAAGCTCTTGTAGAGGACATCAGAGTACCTAGGGGCTCCGCTGAGGCAGTTTCTCACTGAGTAATGTCATAGAAGGTGGTTACTCTAAAATCCACAAAGGAAAATGAAGGTGTGTATCAATCAAGGTCTTACACATCACAGCTCTTCTACAAGTAGGTATAAAAACACATCATTTGCTATATTAGTGTAACTAGACAATCAGATCGAATGGCGACAAAGAAAAGAAAAAGGAAGATCGAGCAACAAAATAAGAAGCAAGCAAGGCAGCTGCTATATATCTGCTTAGCTGTCACAGTAGTATTGCTATTACTGTCATTTTTGTATTTCCGCAGTTCTTTCTAAAAAAGAAAAGGTGTAGCCACTTCTGACTACACCTATGCCTTATATTAAAACTATTGATGAAAACGTTAATAGATAGGAGGCAAGCTTCGTGCCAATCTCCTTTCTCACTACATCATTATGGCTAGTCAAGTCATCATCGAATTACAATGTCTTCCTCCCATATCAGTGATGTCACATCTCTTACGATATGACCATATCACCTTCGAAGGTCATGAGACATACCAGAAGAGAAGTTATCGTAATCGCATCCATATCGCTGATGCCCAAGGCAAAAGATCCGTATCTATACCACTTGTCAAGGGAAAGCACGAACAACTATCTATCAGAGAAGTCAACATCTCGTATGATACTTCCTGGGACAAAGGCTTAAAGCGGTTACTTAAGGCATCCTATGGTTCTGCCCCATACTTCGACTACTACTATGATGAACTGGTATCTATCATCGATAAGAGACACCAACTACTGTGGAACCTCAACTATGATATGCTTCAGTTCATCATGACCCATCTGGGTTTCTCTTCGGAGATATCTATAAGTCCACGCTATACTCGTGACTATGACGACACAGAAATCCAAGATCTCAGGGCTCAGTTCTCTCCTACTCGCTCAGTAGATATACAGCAAGTCTATGATCAGGTCTTTCTGGATCGACATGGGTTTATCTCAGACCTTAGCTCCCTTGATCTACTCATGTGTTGTGGGCCCGAGTCTGCGATCTACCTTGCTGGACTTAAGCTTAGCTAAGTGATATGCTTACTATGGATTTATTACTTTTTCAGTGCTGCATAGTGCTTATAGAAGTGCGGTATCGTCTCTATGCCTTTATAAAAGTTAAAAATGCCGTAGTGCTCGTTAGGTGAGTGGATGTCATCACTATCGAGACCAAAGCCCATCAGCACAGTCTTAGCACTTAATATATCTTCGAAGAGTGCGACGATAGGTATACTACCACCACCACGCACAGGGATAGGAGGTACGCCATAAGCGTGTTCCATAGCAAGGTGCGCAGCCTTGTACTCTGGTGTATCTGTAGGCGTCACTGCAGGTTCTCCTCCGTGATGAGGGCGCACTTCTACAGTTACACCCTCAGGTGCTGCTTCTTTGAAGTACTCTTCGAACAAGGCTGTAATCTTATCACTAGACTGATGAGGCACAAGTCTCATGCTGATCTTAGCAAACGCCTTAGAAGGTAAGACCGTCTTAGCACCTTCTCCGATATAACCACCCCACATACCATTCACATCGAGAGTAGGTCTTATGGAGGTTCTTTCTAAAGTGGTATAACCGTCTTCGCCCACTACCGCGTTGATCTTAAGATCAGATTTATATGATTCAACATCGAAGGGAGCTTTGTTCATCTCTTCTCTATCAGAAGTGGAGACTATCTCCACATCATCGTAAAATCCAGGGATGGTGATCTTCCCTTTCTCATCCTTCATCTTAGCGATCATATCGCAGAGTATATTGATCGGGTTAGCGACACCGCCGCCATAAACTCCTGAGTGCAGATCTCTATTAGCTCCAGTTACTTCGACTTCTACATAGGAAAGACCTCTTAGTCCTACAGTTATAGAAGGTACATCATTAGCGATGACTGAAGTATCGGATATAAGGACGACATCACAAGAGAGGAGGTCCTTATGTGCAGCGCAGAAGTCGCCGAGATTATCTGACCCCACTTCTTCTTCTCCTTCTATGAGAAACTTGACATTGCAGGGAAGCTCATCTTGAGCTATCATGGCTTCTATAGCCTTGACGTGCATATATACTTGGCCTTTATCGTCGCACGACCCTCTGGCAAAAATGGCGCCATCAGGATGTATGTCCGTCTTTTTGATCACTGGCTCAAAAGGTGGCGAATCCCAAAGATCTAAGGGATCTGGTGGCTGAACATCATAATGACCATAGACTAATACAGTAGGTAAGGATTCATCCACTATCTTTTCTCCATATACTATGGGATGCCCAGGTGTCTCGTACTTGGTCACTTGATCCACTCCGATTTTTAGCATGCCTGTCATCAGCCATTCTGCGGTTTTAACCATGTCCTCTTTGTGCCTGCTATCGGCGCTGACAGAAGGGATCCTCAAGAAGTCTAGGAGTTCTTCTAAAAACCTACCCTTGTTTTCTGCTATGTATGATTGTGTCTGTTGCATCTAGAAGTTTTGTGTGCATACAAAAGAAGAGATTTTTTTTGAAGATTGTTCTGATTGTCTTGTTCTATGCATGTGGAAGTCGCTCGCTCTAGTTCATCTGATGCCGTGGCTTCTATGCATATGATAGTTCTATGAAGCTATGGCTGGATCAACGTCAGTTATAATATCTAAGAGTTTATTAAAATGGATGATCCGATCCAGCGTTACTACTAATCATGAAGGAAGTCATAGAC
>CAYYBR010000137.1:0-11480 GCA_964470035.1 uncultured Saprospiraceae bacterium | reverse complement strand
GCGCAAGCCATACATGCTGCCCATCAGACCGTGCCAGAGGGTCGTACAGTCCACTCTATGCACGCTTACTTTCTTTTGACAGGGGACATCTCTGTACCTATAGTCTATGATGTACAGAGAAGTAGAGACGGAGGGTCTTTCACGACAAGGAGAGTAACAGCTATACAGAAGGGAAGACCTATTTTTATTTTAGCCTCTTCTTTTCAAGAAAAATCAGAAGGCTTTGATCATCAGATCGACATACCAGATGTGCCAGATCCAGAGACCCTACAAAGTGATATCGACCTCATCCAAAAACTCAAGGATAAGGCCCCTGACCTCTATAGCAGATTTAACCACGAGAGGCCGATAGAATTCAGACCAGTTGAGGTGAATGATCCACTCAATCCAATTGCAACTGAGCCATTTCGCCATGTATGGTTAAGGGCAAAGGGATCATTGCCAGATAGCCTGCGAATCCACCAAGAAGTATTAGCTTACGCATCAGACTATAATCTTCTGGGCACAGCCATCCTGCCTCATCGTGATAAGATAGCAGGAAAGAATATGTTTTTTGCTAGTCTGGATCATGCTATGTGGTTCCATAGACCATTTAAAGTTGATGAGTGGTTACTTTACCAATTAGATAGCCCAAGTGCTTCTAATCGAAGAGGATTTACTAGAGGAAATATTTTTGACAGAGAGGGAAGGCTTATCTCTTCTGTTGTCCAAGAAGGACTAATGGCTATCAGTCGAGAGAAGTAGTATTTGTTAAAATTTTCTTAGGCCACTTGCCATTTTTGATTAGCCATTTTATCATTGTTATCTGATTGCATCTACTTATTAATACTTAATATTTAGTTCATGAAAACGTTAATCTCAGGAGTACTTTTACTCGTACTTATTACACTTTGTCCATCTGCAGTTCAATCACAAACTCATGTAAAGATTAGCACTGAGTTTGGTGATATGATCGTCGAACTTTATGACGATACACCTTTACATCGAGACAACTTTATCCGCAATGTTCAGAATGGAGTATACGACAATACGCTCTTTCACAGAGTGATACCGTACTTCATGATGCAAGGAGGTGATCCTAACTCCGTAGGTGCCTTTCCAAACCAAGGATTAGGGACGGATTCGTGTCCTACGATACCTGCGGAGATTAGACCTAATAGATTTCATAAGAAAGGGGCACTTGCGGCAGCTCGCCTACCAGATGGATCTAACCCACAAAGAAACTCTAGCGGATGTCAGTTTTTCATCGTGCATGGATACGCACATAATGATGGTCAGCTAGCGGCTTCTGGTAAAAATCTGACACCAGCCCAGAAGGCATGGTACAAAGTAAGGGGTGGATATCCTTTTTTAGATAATGACTACACGGTCTTCGGAGAGGTTATCGAAGGTCTTGAAGTCATAGATCTGATCTGTAATATCGAGACATCTAAGACAGGTGCAACGACTGATCGTCCTCTCCATGATGTGAAGATGACTGTCACGATATATGATAAGTAGATCTATGCATCACTAAAGTCGGATTATAGTAACTTCGTTATCCGTCTAAGGATGTAGATCTATGGTTAATATCAATATATACTTACTGATAGCTCTTACCGCTATCCTTCTCATTGGTGGGACTATACTTGCCATAACTGTCAACTTCTGGTATGCCTTTCCACTTTTGCTGATAGGCTTAATATTATTAGCAGTATATATCTTCTTTGGAAGTGTGAACTCAGCTGCTAAGCACATACAAGATGGAGATTTTGATGGCGCGGAAAAGAAGCTAAACCTAACAGTGAAGCCTGACTGGTTATATGTCACACAACGAGCTTTTTACTATATTATGAAGGGTTCGATCGCTATGAATAATAAGGATATGGTTGGAGCTGAAGCACTTTTTGATAAGGCTCTTCATATGAACCTTCCTTCAGATAATGAAAGAGCTATGGTTCTTCTTCAGCTTTCTAACATTAATGCATCTAAGCAAAAGTGGAAAGCAGCAAAGAACTACTTCAGAGAGCTCAAAAAGCTTGATATCACGGAGACTCAGATCAAGGGACAAGTGGCAGAGTTTGAAAAAGCATTAGCGAGCTCAGGACAAGCAAAAGCAGCTAGGAGTATGGGTAAGCAAGGTATGCAAATGATGCGTGGAGGCGGAAAAAGCAAGCGAAGACGACCCAAAATGCGCTAAGATCTAGAGCTTCAGACTCATTGATCATGTTTCTTCATATATGAGCACAGAATTTTATTAGATATTCTTCAGAAAGAGGGTATCTGCCACCTCGATTTATGGATATTTTTCGCCATATTGATTGAATTAAGAACATATTCTAAATTATAAGAATTTAGTTGAAATATTTGCAACTAAACTGAAACTAGCTATATATTTGAAGTGTCTTTAGAAGTATAAGACATGATTTTAAATACTGTGAGGTGATGAAACAGGTAGCCATACCCTCTTGTCTCGGGGGTGGGGATAACACAATAAACGTAAGATAAGGGTTGACCACACTTTTTCTTTTGTCTTATGGCTAAGTGCCTCGTGAAGGTTCGAATCCTTCTCTCACAGCAGGTAGTGAAAGCGTCTTCTTTATCATGAGGAAGGCGCTTTTCTTATATAGGTGCTATTAGAAAGGACGGATCAGGACATATTTGCTCAAAGCGATAAAGATCTGCTGAGCTACATACTCCTGGATAGTCTCCCTCACTTGACTCCATATCCTGTATGCACTGAAAGTGAAGATGTGGTAACCATCCGCCATTAGATTCTTTAGGTCCAATATCACCTAAAGCATCTCCTGCCTTTACTACTTGCCCGACCTTCCATGAACTGTAGTATGACTCACCGAGATGTCCATAGAGTGTGAAAAAAGTATGTCCATCTACTTGATGTTGAAGTACCAAGGTATACCCATAATCGAGATGCCCTTGGTTATAAGCAAAACTATGGATGATCCCATCAAGTGGTGCGTATATGACGTCATATACGACACCCCATATATCGATACCGAGATGAATATCTCTGATATGCTCAGGATCGCTACCCACAAAAAGTTCACTTTTATATAAAGATCTTTTCTCGAGGTAGCCACCCCATAAATATCTTGCCTGTGAGGACTGATGTTGTTTTGAAAGATACTCTCCTAAGTCTTCTTCAGCCTCGATGCCTAAGCTCCTTAGTTTTTCTGCTGATAGGTCTACCCAAGCATATGCTTCTTTAGGGTAACTCTGTCCCATGATTGGATAAACTGAAAAACCTGTTGGTAGCATATCGGAGCTAAATAAGATGAAACATCTAAGATGAACAAACGTGTTGGTCAGAAAAAATTCTTTTCTTTAGGTTCGCTAGAAGAGCGATGAAAATCATCACACTGATAACCGATTTTGGAGCTCAAGATTACTATGTCGCTCTACTGAAAGGTCACTTGTTACAAGTGGCCTCATCTGTCAATATTATAGACGTAACACATCAAATCACACCCCATGATATCATGGAGGGAGCTTTCTTTTTGAAGAGTGTTTATCGGAGCTATCCCAAAGGGACGATACATGTGGTAGGAGTGCATATGTATTATGATAAGAGGAGTAGGATGATACTCTTAGAGCATGAAGGGTATTACTTTATTGGACCTAATAATGGTCTCTTTTCATTAGCTCTTAGCGATATAGATCTAGATGAGATCTATGAGATCGCTGATCAGGATATCTTGGACCTATATGATGTTATAGCTAATGCTGTACAAGGTATCAGCGTCAAAAGCCCCTTTCACTTAATAGGAAAAAGAACAAAGCACTTCGACCGAAAGTTGAGTTTACAACCAGTGGTAAATAATGATCAGATAAGAGCTACGATCCTTCACATCGATCACTTTGGTAATGTCATCGTCAATCTTTCAAAAGACACGTTTCATAAGATAAGAGGAGAACGAAATTTTGCGATCTACTATAAAAGCCAAGAGCCCATCGTTAAACTAAGTTGTAAGTACAATGATGTGCAGATGGGTGATGTCTGTGCCTTTTTTAATTCGATCAACATGTTAGAGATAGCTGTACATACTGGCAATGCTCATCAACTGCTTAGTCTCAATAAAAATGAAACCATACAAATAGACTTTTTCTAGATCTACAATCGATGATAAGAAGGATAGTAAAGATGACCTACAAGGAAGAGTCGATAGACGACTTTAAAAAGATATTTGAAGTATCCTCTCAGAAAATCAAAGATTCTAAAGGATGTATATCTCTGAGACTCCTTCAAGATCAGGATGATCCAAGAATCTTTTTTACCTATAGCATCTGGGAAGAGGAGTCTTATCTAGACCTTTATCGGAACTCAGACTTGTTTAAAGCGACATGGTCTAAGTGTAAAAAGTTATTTGACGATAAACCTGAGGCATGGTCTACACAAGTTCTATATTCGTCTGTTCATGAAGAAGATTCCACTAGAGGACTATAATATTATAATCGGTGATGGAGATCAAAGCCTGCGTTATGTCCTTGAGCATAAAGAGTATACACGTATATGTGTTCTAGTAGATGAACACACAGCATCAAGTTGTCTACCCAGAGTCCAAGATGCAGTTCCTGATGCCCACGTGATAAAAATCTCTTCAGGAGAGCAAAACAAGTCCCTCTCGGTATGCGAACAAATCTGGTCGCAGATGGCTAGTGCGAAGATGGATCGCCATAGCCTTATGATTAATCTTGGCGGAGGAGTTATAGGAGATATGGGAGGATTTGCAGCCTCTTGTTATATGCGTGGTATAGATTTTATACAAGTTCCTACTACTTTGCTTTCTCAGGTCGATGCTTCCGTTGGAGGAAAACTGGCGATAGATTTTCAAGCATATAAGAACTTCATAGGTCTATTTTGTAATCCAGTGGCAGTCATAGTAGATCCTAGTTTTTTAGAGACTCTACCATCAGCACAGTTAAGGAGTGGATATGCGGAGATGATCAAGCACGGTTTGATTAAGTCCAAGCCTATATGGCATCGACTAAGTGGGCTTGACTCTATATCCGATATATCATGGGATGAGGAGATCTACGCTTCGATCATGATCAAAAAAGAAGTGGTTATCGAAGATCCGCGCGAGCAAGGTCTGCGTAAGATTCTCAACTTTGGCCATACTATAGGACATGCCCTTGAGTCGTATGCCCTTGATACATCAGCACCCCTACTTCATGGGGAGGCCATCGCCTTAGGGATGATCGCAGAGTCTTTTCTTTCTAGTAAGATATTATCCCTTTCGGAAATGTCTCTCAACAGTATTATCGCTCACATAAAGAGAGTGTATCCAGACCTCTCATTAGAGAGTCTATCTTTTCCCAAAGACGTGTTTGAGTTAATGGGTGCGGACAAGAAAAATAAAGGAGGTCAAATCCGAACTGCCCTTTTAGAAGACATAGGTCGAGCATCATACGATGTAGTCATTGATCGAGAGCAGATTGAAGAGGCACTGGCATTTACGAAAGTAGTAATGTCTTAATCCTTTTTACTCTTCAGAAGATATTCTCTAGTTTGTGATCACAGACACTGGATATGAAGTACAAAAATATTTATGTAGCAGCGAGTAGACAACACGTCGGAAAGACCACAAGTACTCTAGGATTAGTATCAGCTTTCCTCAACCAAGGAATCAACATAGGATACTGTAAGCCCGTTGGCCAAAAGTACATCAGAGATATGTACGTAGACAAGGATACGTTGCTATTTGCTGACTTGATCAAGTTTAATATTCGACCAGAGATTCATAGCCCGGTTGTGTTGCCGAGTGCGAAGGTGCGTGAGATGATCTTGGAGCCTAAAAAAAATGATTTCACCGAGAGGATATTGGGGGCAAAAAAGGAGCTAGAAGAGATTCATGATCTAACTATATACGAAGGTACTGGACATCCAGGAGTGGGAAGTGTGGTCGGTCATAGTAATGCAAAAGTTGCTAAACTCTTAGATGCAGGTGTTATCATGATCATAGAAGGAGGGATCGGATCTACTATCGATATGTTACATATGTGTACTGCACTGTTTAGAGAAGAGAAGGTGCCGATCATCGGAGTTATAATCAATAAAGTTCGGGTAGATAAATTAGATAAAGTTTCGAAGTATCTCGAAGTCTGGCTTGAAAAAGCAGGTATCCCTTTACTCGGCATTATGCCGTATGACGAAACACTTGCCTACCCGTTGATGAGTACAGTAGCCGATTCTATCAAAGCAACTGTTATGTTGAATGAGGATATGCTTGATAACAGAGTGCAAGGCATGATAGCAGGATCACTGGTAGATCTGAAAGAATTGAAGTCTTTTCAAGATCTCTTACTTATAGCGAGTTATCGAACCATCAATCGTGCCATCAAAAGAGTACGGACGTTTTCAGAATTAAAAGATATCACTGGATGCCCACTTTCTGGTGTCATAGTTACAGGAGAAGCTGAGATAGACGAAGAAAGTCTCGAGTATATCAAGAAGCACAAAATACCTCTGTTACTAAGTAACTTTGATACCTATGGCGCAGTCATAAAAATCAGTCGCATCGAAGTTAAGATCAACAGACATACCCCTTGGAAAGTAAAGAGGGCGATAGAACTTATCGAATCAAATATTGACCTGCCTACTATACTCCAAGCTAGTGCTCTTTAGAGACTTGCTAGCTTGCGTAAGCTTGATGATACCTTGAAGAAAGGTGTAGGGTCTTCTCCAAGATCTACTTTGTAATCCACCAGTATATCATTAGTAGGCACGCCATAGCTAACTAACTGGCTTTTAATCATCTCGACATTATAGTTGATGAGATTTTTATTGCTATCATTTGTAGCGACAGTAACAACTATCTGATTAGCATATGTCTGATTGTAGTGAGCCGCTAAATCTTCAAGATTTTCCAACATTATTGTCTGGAAAACTTCGCCCTGATCAAGTATCGAGATAAATCTAATCTGGTCCATCTGAAGCTTAGAAAGACGCATATAACTTGCTTTCGCTTCAGTGACCATGTCCTCATGATTCTTTTTTGTTGTGAGATACTCAGGCACTTCCATGTATGTGGTAATTACTTCGCCTTTCTCATCTATGTCGACCAGAAGAGCCTTACCCTCTATGACAAGTATCGTTGTCGATATGTCGTCAGATAGAATAAAAGAAGAGCATGTAAGAATTGATACTAGGAGACCAAGTCCTATAAGTTGATTGAGTTGGTACATGTTTGGATTGAGATTAAGTTAATATCTCTTGATCCAAATAACATGCCAGAGGTGTATCACTACCCCTTAATCATAAACTACTGTACTTCGGGGCCTGAGGTCACAGAGATGGTGAAATAAGCCTGATCTACTTCGAGCTCCTTTCTCTCTTCGATTATATCTCCCTCATCTAACCCTTTCTTGTCAAGCAGTTTCATTAGGTCTATGATTCTTGACTCATCCAAGTGATCTGTATATGTAGTGATTTTTATCAGCCCTCGATTGTGCTTCTGATATAGACTGTAGGTGTATTCCGCCAGACTTGTTAACTGATCATCAAGTTGATCATCTAACTGGATGATAATGATCTCCTTACTCTCTTTCTTATCGTCAGTGAAGGGTACAGTCTCACTTGCTTTGATGTCAGAGAATGACATTAGTAGGCAAAGCAATAGCACGATACTATTGGTAATGTTCATGGGTAATAGTTTTTTGGTAGATCAATGTTGAGATTGGGCGTCTCAAAATATCCTTACCGCATTATGTTCACTTTCAAAGTTATGCTATTTAGACGATGGAAACCCGAAAGGACACAGTATTGAGCAAAAACTAGAGTATCCCTTATGACTTTTAAGATATTTCCTAAGTGTATACCCGATATTTGGTAGACTATCCTTTAGATTTTTCCCCTTATCGATACAACAACATTCCTACCTGGAGCACTTATGCCAGAAGAAAAAGGACGGTAGTGTATATCTCCTATATTCTCTATTGACAGAGATAAAGAGAGGCCCTTATTGATATGATAAGATCCATAAAAGTTAAATGTAGACCAGGCTAACGAACCAATCGGGGTGGTTAGATCAGGATTATCGACAGAGCCACCAAAGTCATCGATGTCCTTAAATCCATTATACCTATATATAGCTCTTAAAGAGTATTTGGGATCTTCGAATTTTATACCCGCCTGACCATAAGTTGGAGGTATATGTGCTAGGGGCGTGTTAGCTTCTCCTTGGATGATCTCTCGACCTGAAGTAACATTAAAAGATCCGAAGTAAGATAGTTTCTTGTTTAGATCTCCAGCGATATTGATGCTTACTCCCTGGATCCGTGCAGTCTGAACATTTTGATTCGCTACGACTTGAAGTGTGTCGCCCTGAGAGACAAACATCGATGATCCATCAGGTGTCGTAAATGATCTCCTGATAATGGCATCAGATAACCGCGTATGAAATGCAGTCGTGCTGAGCCTTATACTTTGTATGGGATTATATCCTATGGTGATTTCGGCGTTTATACTGCTCTCTGGTTTGAGATTTACATTGGGGAAGGTGATCTCGTTGGCGTTGATTCTTATGTTAGAGAGATCATCGATATTGGGTGATCTAAAGGCTGTTCCGACTAAAGCCTTGACAAGGAACTTTTCACTTAGCTGATGACTCGATCCTAGTGATAAGGTGAACGCATCATTTGAACCATCTATCCCTTCGATAAAGTTCTCTGGCCAGTCGATCGGATCATCAGGGTCATATGACAGACCATATGTAGTCTGTGTATATCTTACACCTCCAGTAAGGTGGTGGTTCTCCTCCTTACTTTTTAGAACTCCAGATACATATGCGCCGAGGTAGGTGAGTCGATTATCTCCACTAGCATATCTTGTAAGAGCAGGTATGTCAACAAACTGAGCTGTGGTTACATCAAAGGTATTTACACTGCTGACTACATCATTATGTTGTATATCAAAACCATAGGATAGTTCAAACTGATCGCTGATCAACTTGGAGGCATCAGTAGTCAAGCTGAATACAAAGACGTCTTCGTTTTGCTCTTCTCTTATAGGGTTGCCAAATCTTCTTGTCAGTCGGTCTTCATCTATCCGTTGATAAGATCCTATCACCGTCAGTTGATCGTAGATCTTTGTACTAGCTATATGCCTATAGTCTATGGCGGCTAGGAGTCTAGATTGTGGGCCAAACTCCCACTCGGCCCATCTTAACTGCCCATTGACTACTTCACTTAGGTTATCGTAGCGAGGCACATTACTACTTGTAGAAAACTGAAGATTAGCAGTTATGCGGTGATTAAGGGTGGGAGTGAAGAGTATCTTATGGAGCAGATCTAATTGGTTGTAACCACTACCTACCTGGATATTAGGGTCTTCGTTAGTGACTTGGACGTCTTCACCAGTACTTGTGATACCTTGAAAAGTTGGTCGTTTACCAAAATCTGGAAATCTCTCATCTCTGACTGAACCTGTTCGGAGGTCATTATAGGAACTATATGTAAGACTGGTAAGAGCTCCCCATTTGGCTCGACCATAACTCATATCTACATGGGTAGATACTTCTTCATTTGCGGAAGCGTATCTGATATAATAGTTGCCACCAACTATGGAACTACCAGGCCCATCGGCTAAGTCAGGGTTGCGGGTCTTAAAATTTACCACTCCTCCCAAGGCATCACTACCATAAGAAAGTGAGTTGGGGCCATAGATGACATCTACACGTTCTAATACAGCTTGATCTATGGTGATAGCATTTTGCAAGTGACCACTTCGATAGATAGCATTGTTCAGCCGTATGTCATCTACCACAAGCAATACCCTGCTCGCCTCAAATCCCCTTATCACGGGGCTACCACCTCCTAACTGGCTCTTCTGTACGTACACTCCACCCTGTTGAGCAAGCGCATCCGCCGAGGTCTGTGCTTCCTGAGATTGGATATCTTTGATACTTATAGATTGCACCTGATAGGGGATATCCGAGGCTTCAACAGTTTTTCTACCCAGCACCACTAATTCTTCAAGCAAGGACTCGTCTATCGAAAGGTTGATTGTATAATCATAGCTAGCGAAGAATGCTACGCGCTCTGTGATCTCTTTATATCCTAGATATCTAAGCGTGATGATATCTTCTTGAGCAAGTCCGTCTAGTGATACTTGTCCGTCCTCATCTGTGATCTCACCGAAGAGATAGTTATCAGTATACACCTCTACGCCTATAAGAGCTTTATCTTTTTCATCCAGCACTGTAAGTGTCTGAGAGGATAGATATGCCGGTAGTAATAAGAGTAGTACTCTAAACATGCGGAAGCTGTATACTAAATGTGGTTCCCTCATTCACTTTGGATGACTTTACAAATATCTTCCCTTTATGATATTGTTCGATTATTCTTTTAGCAAGTGACAGACCAAGTCCCCATCCTCTAAGTTTAGTTGAGTAACCTGGTTTAAATACCTCTTTATGCTTAGTCGCAGGTATCCCTTTGCCTGTATCTGTGATATCTATGGATATATAACGTTGATCCTGAGAGATTTGTGCTTTGATTGTGCCAGAGCCATCCATAGCATCTAAAGAGTTTCTGATAAGATTTTCGAGGACCCAACTAAAGAGATGCTCATTGAGCATAGCTGATGATCCATCACTCTTTTGAGGGAAGTCAAATACTACCTTTCGTGGAGATCTCTTTTTCATGTACGCTTCTATCTCATTGAGCATCTTAAAGACATCTACTTTTTCTAGTTCTGGTTCTGAACCAATTTTTGAAAATCTATCTGCTATTAACTCAAGTCGTGTTACATCACTTCTAAGTTCTCCGAGGATCTCGAGCTCTTCTGGGCGTTCTTGATTAGTTTCTTTTAGATATTCTATCCATGCTATAATAGCGCTGATAGGTGTACCTAGCTGGTGAGCAGTTTCTTTTGCCATACCTGCCCACACACGGTTTTGCTCACCTCTTCTAGCGGCATTAAAAAGATAATACCCTAGTGCGATGAAGAACCCAAGCAAGATAAATTGAGCGAGAGGGAAGTACTGGATATAGATGGATAACCTAGATTTGAAAGGGTATAATGAAGCTCCAGAAAATTTTACTTCTATAGCTTCCTGGCCACTATCAAGATATTCATCCACCTTGTTTTCAAGAAAGAATTGTGATGTATCTTTTGACTCGCCCCAGTTATTGCCATAGTAGATACCATCAAGTTCCATGACTATGGGCAGACCATAGTCATCGGTAATCAGCGTTTCAAGGCCTATATCTGTTTCTAGGTCAGGATTCTGTGCTAATCTTTCTAAGGATATTCTATAATGCTCTCGACTCTTGGCCTCTCTTTCGGATAGTTGACCTGCTAAAAAGTTCGCATAAATCACAGTGATCAATAAGATGAGCATTCCTACTATGAGAAGGATGATATTCCACAGAGATCTTTTGCGATATATGTCCATGCTGATACTAAGCCTCTATAACGCCTGCTAATACACGACAATTTTACTACAATCTATCAACTATCATATTTGTCGCACTTTTGT
>CAYYBR010000136.1:0-11522 GCA_964470035.1 uncultured Saprospiraceae bacterium | reverse complement strand
ATACTATATAGTTATAGATGCCCCAACCACGTCCTCTAGGTCGAGTTATAAGATCAGCGTTGATTGCGTTGACCCCAAGTTGAGTTTTGACTGTAGTGATGCAAGATTCATTTCTTGTGGAGATGATATATGGTCAGAAGCGCCAACTCATAATAATATGACCACCGATCACTATGGCACGGCGTCATGTACGAACTATACTGATCTCTACTTAGGCTATGATCATTTTTACGCCGTCGATGTAGGCACGAGACTTAGCAATGTTACGATTGAGATGTCAAATTTAGTTGACGATCTGGATCTTTTGGTCTTTAGTGAGTGCGGAGAAAGATATGATAACATCAGACTTCAGAGTTGTAAGGGATACAGTAATAATGATGACGCCTTTGCCGAAAGTGTTTTTCTGGAAGGTGCGTCAGGTATCTATTATATAGCTATCGACGCAGCGAGAGAGCGTGATAGATCCTCTTATAAACTCTCGATTGATTGTCAGGACTATATAGAAGTAGAAGATGAAGATGAGGAAGATCTGGCTGATGAAGAACAAGAAAGTGATCAGTCTGACGGCCCGTTAATTTGTGGGACGACCATATCAAGTACTACAGTGGGAAGATCAAGTTCTTTTGCTGCAGAAGATATCAACGCATGCTTTGAGTCGAACCTCTTATATACGGGGCCCGATATCCTCATTCCTTTCGATGTAGAGGATAATTCATTCTCTCTTATCATGACCCATGAAGATGTTAATCTATCCCTCTTTGTTATGGATAGTGATATGAATTTCATGAGTATAGGATGTCGTGGACAGAATTATAGCAGTGATGCCACAGTATCTAATAGTGATATAATCGGAGAGGTATATAGCCCTACAGAACTCGTGGAACCAGGGATGTATTATGCTCTTATCGAAGGATATATATCTCGGATTTCATCGGATTTTACTCTTTCTCTGACGTGTGGTAATCCCACTGAGGTAGATACGGTTCTCGCTTGTGAGAGTTTCGTAGAAGGTGTAAATGGCATTGAGAATCAAGAGATGATTTACACCTTATCTGATGCTAGCGAGATAGTAGGATTTACAGGTCCAGAATGGAATGCCGAGATACAATATGAGACAGCTAGTACGCTATCAATCCTAGTAGACAACATAGTAGGAGATGGAACACTTGGAGTATTCCTTCGTGATATGAGCACTGGAGAAGTCATTGACTATGTGCATTCAGAAGGTAGTGAAGTTTCGCTCGAGGCAGATGTTTCACCGGGTACATACCTCATTACCACTGATGGCTGGCGAGGTGCTGATCTATCATATGATGTAGAGTTAAGCGGATGTGTAGATAATACTGAAGCGGTGGCTATCTCCACGACGAGGAGCTTTACAGCTGATTATTATGAATCAGGAGTAACCGCCAAAGTGAGCCCTAACCCATTTGCAAACCAAGTCAGATTTGATATTACATCAGAGCTAGACGATGTTGGAAGTTTGCGCATACTTTCCTTAGATGGAAGGCTCATCACTGAGGATGACATCAATCTAAGTGCTGGGTCAAATGTAGTTGTCTTGAACAAGAGCCACTTTTCAAATTATACGGGCATCATGATATATCAGCTTACTGTAGGAGAAAAAATCTTACAAGGAAAGATGATAAGAGTCAACTAGTCTTTCTGGTGCTAGAATATTAGGTGCCAGATAATCAGAGAAAACAGAAGTAGCGTAGTTTTCTATAGGTCAGATATGCTTATTAGCTACTTGCCGATGCAGAGGGAGTAAAGAGAATCAATATTTTCTATCTTCATCATATGCATATTAACTCAGGCTCGGACTATATAGAATCACTAAGAGGAAGAAACCTTCAGATTTATTTATTTGGAGAAGAGGTGTCAGAGCCTGTGGATCATCCGATGATACGTCCGTCTATCAATGCTATCGCAGAGACGTATGACTTAGCAATGAGAAATCCTGATCTCGCTTCAGTTGTATCTGAGTATACCGGCAAAAGAGTATCTAGGTTTCTGCATGTATGCAAATCAGAAGAAGACCTTGTAGCACAGAATAAGATGCAACGACGATTAGGGCAGCTGACTGGGACATGTTTTCAACGATGTGTCGGTATGGACGCGCTTAACAGCTTGTACTCGACTACTTACGATATAGATAAGAAATACGATACTCCTTATCATGAGCGTCTCAAGTCATTCATGAAAGAGATGCATGAGCTTAATGGCATCATGGGAGGAGCTATGACTGATGTCAAGGGAGATAGAAGTCTTCCACCGCACAAACAAGTCGATCCAGATATGTTTGTACATATCACGAGTCGGACAGAAGAAGGTATTTATGTAAGTGGTGCTAAGGCGCATCAGACTGGCTGCATCAATAGCCACTATCTCATACTCATGCCCACGATGCGATTACTAGAAGAGGATAGGGACTACGCAGTTGTGGGGGCGGTGCCCGTAGATGCTAAAGGTATCTGCTATATCTATGGACGACAGTCATGTGATACAAGGTCTATGGAAGGTGGAGATCTGGATGTAGGCAATGCAAAGTTCGGTGGTCAAGAGGCGATGGTCATATTTGAGAATGTCTTCATTCCGTGGAAGTATGTTTTTATGGATGGAGAGTATGAATATGCTTCTACCTTGGTTGAAAGATTTACAGCTTATCATCGGAGAAGTTACGTGTGTAAAACTGGTCTAGGGGATATCCTTATCGGAGCAGCAGCCAGTATCGCCGAGATGAATGGAGTCGCTAAAGCCTCCCATATCAAGGATAAGCTCATAGAGATGACTCATCTTAATGAGACGATTTATGGGACTGGTATCGCTGCATCTTATCAAGGGTATGCTACGGCATCAGGAGCATATATATGTGATGAGATGTTAGCTAATGTCTGCAAGCACCACGTGACTAAGATGCCCTACGAGATCGGCAGGATTGCACAAGATTTAGCCGGTGGGCTCGTGGCTACTTTACCGTCAGAAAAGGATTATAATCATCCCAAGGTTGGAGCTCTACTGGACAAATATCTGAAAGGGAAAGAGGGCTATACGACGGAAGAGCGGATGCGTATCCTTCGACTGATAGAGAATATGACTTTGGGCCGCAATGCTGTTGGGTATCTCACAGAGAGTATGCATGGCGCCGGATCGCCTCAAGCACAGCGTATACTGATCGGTCGTATGATGCAATTAGAATACAAAAAGCGCTTGGCAAAAAATCTAGCCGGTATCAAGGACAAAGAAAATATCGTCGAAGAGTTGTCTTCTTACTTCACTCGGGTATTTAAGCTGGAGACTTCTACATCTTAAGTACAGAAAGTATATCGAAAGCGTTAGCTCTTTTCTCAAAGGGTACGAAGATATGATCGTGAAAAAAGGCTGCAACTACATTGCATGATATATCCTCTTCTGCTAGTGCTGACGAAAACTTCGCAGTTAACCCTACCATGTCGAGTTCACTTGTAACTCCGAGTGAGATATGCGCCCATACATGATCATAGTCCAATCCTCTCTTTAAAGCTTCTTCTTGCGATATAATCCAAGTGAAACCTTCCTCTTCTTTGAACTGTAATAAGCATATATCAACTAGCGACGTATCCATGTCTCCGGTCACAAAAACGAATGGAGTATCAGAGACACGTGGATCAAGAGACTGAGCGGACTGGGCACTAGAGTATTCGCCGAAGACTATGTGATGGCCCCATGGATCTGTTATGCTAAAATCTCTCATCCCATAATCAGACATAATAAGTGAACTAACTGAGTCCAACTTTTGCGAAAACAACTGGTGATATTTTTCTATGCCTTCAACATGGATATACAGGTCAGATATAGATCTTACTTCTTCTGATAAAACAAATGATATCTCTACTCCTTGGCACTTCATGGACATATGGGTAGGACGTGCGTCTGGATAAATCCATTCTTGCTCAAAGCCCAATCGATTATAAAAAGAGCTTGCCTGATCTAGATCAGTGACCTGGATAAATGGAGATACTTGTTTAAACATTGTTTAAGGGAATTTACTCCCAGATGATGCTGTCTTGGTGATCACACCACTCATGCATACTACTGCCATATTTATCGTTGATAGCACCTCTCTTGATTTTGAGGGTTGGTGTCAGTAGTTTGTTAGCATCCGTCCACATATCCTTTGTGATTACCATCGTTGCCAGTCTTTCATGAGCATGAAGTTCTTTGTTCACATGATCAAGGTCAGAAGCAAGATGTGATGTCACCTGTTGTTTATCAGCTTTTAGCCCTTGTTCTGATAAATTAACTAGAGCTATAGGTTGAGCCGTACCAAGGCCAGCAACACAGATCTGTTCGATAAACTCGTTAGTGCTGAACTTCTCTTCTATAATTGTGGGGACGATAAACTTTCCTTTAGCCGTCTTAAAAGCATCTTTGACTCTTCCTATAATCTTGATATATCCATCACTATCTATAGTGCCTTTATCACCGCTGTGCAGCCATCCGTCTTTGATCGTCTTAGCAGTCAACTCTGGATCCTTATAATATTCTTTCATGGTCCAGGGAGTCTTCATCATTATCTCTTGAGTGTCGGGGTCGATCTTACATTCGCAGTTAGTGACAACCCTTCCTACGGTGTTTGGACGATGTCCTCCTTCGGGCATATTAGAGAATGCTCCCATGTTTTCGGTCATTCCATATCCTTCTCGGAGGTTGATACCTAGTCTTTTGAACCATTGCTTAAGACTTTCAGGTGTCATAGAAGCTCCCGTGATAACACACAATGCATCAGATAAGCCCAGTGAGTTTTTGATTTTCTTCCTTACCATGCCTGAGACAAAAGGAATGGATAGCATCCTATTTAATTTTTTCTGGGGCATCTTCGCCAGAATACCTTGTTCAAACTTTTTCCAAAGTCTAGGGACTGCAAAGAAGAATGTCGGGCTTGTCTCTGAAAGATTCTTACCAAAGGTATCGAGCGATTCTGCAAATGACATGGATCCACCGCTCATCAAAGCACCAACTTCGACAGCAGTTCTCTCAGCTATATGATTAAGTGGGAGAAAGGAGAAGAACCTGGTCCTATTAGGAGTAAAGAATGATAAGTTGTTATTAATCTCTTCGCTACGTGCTACAGAAGCCGGACTTCGATAGGTATGTACTACACCTTTAGGCGTGCCTGTGGTGCCAGAGGTATATATGATGGTCCAGTTTTCATCTAAGTCCGCTTGATGTACATCCTCTAGCGGCTTCTGATCAGCAATTACTTCATCCCAAAGTTCACCTTGTGTTACTTTGGCACTTGCTGGGTAGTCAGGAAATCTTATCGCTATCATTTCATTTGATATGCCTCCAATCTTATTTTCCCAGTTTTCTAACTTTCCTATTATGATTGCTTTTGAGTCACTCTGTGCTATGATTTTCACCAGCTGATCTGCTTCAAGACTTGGGTACAGAGGGACAGATACCATACCAGCCATCATAATCGCCAGATCACTTAGCACCCAGTGATAGCAGTTTTTTGATATCAAGGCAACATGATCTCCTTTCTTTAAACCCTTAGCTACAAGAGCAGAGGCCATTTTGCGTGCTTCAATCCCTGACTCCTTATAGGTAAGCTCTTTCCACTTGTCACCATAAGGCTGCCTTAGAAAGATCTCATTTGCTCTTTCTTTTTCCCATTTTAAAAAATACCCTAGAGGAGTAGTTAGCTTATCATCCAAATTATACATTGACCTACGACTTTATTCTAAGCTGGAAGATAGTAGTATTCTGTATGGAAGGATAGTCGTGCTTACTCAAAATTCACAAATAGCTCTTGATCGTTCTCGAGCTTAGGGAAGATCGCCGTAAATGCTACTTCAGAGGGGTTCAGAATTGTCGACTCTTGAATCTGTATATCGACTATCACGGTACTGGTCGAGCAGTCTACTCTAACGAATGGCCTAATGTCTGTGACAGTATATTCGGAGGATATGTTACCAGCGATGAGATCATACTCAGACCAGTCGATAGACGGCCTGCAGAGAGTTTTAACTATCGACTCAAAATCTTCTTGATTCCGGAGGAAGCTAAATTCTGAAGAAGTAAGAACTATTGCAGTCGTGGCTACATTTTCACACCCGAAATTTTCGAGAGTTTTGGCTCTTTTTCTATCTCCTGCACAATCTTCAACTTCTGTACAGCCGACATAGAAAGCTAGGCTTACCAGTAGAGAGTAAACAAATACCTTTTTCACAGATTTTATAACGCTTGATACCAAATTTATGTCGCGACATAGGCCATTTATTTTCATATTTATCAGATAGCTGTCAGTACTAGGGGAAATACTGAAATTAACATATTACGATTTTTTTTAAAGTGTAATACGCAGTATTTCAATAATCTATCTATATTTGCCTTGCGTTCAAGTATTCTAAAGACGCAATTTTCCTTCCCAGCAGTAGCACCTGAGACTTCCAGGCATCATGAGATGCTTGTATGAAGACTTAATTGTATACCGACAACCCAAAGTTTATGAACATCTTATTGACTACAATAAGAAAGAGTACTTCTTTATGTATAGATAACCTCAGGCGCTTTTTAGTTCTTGCGGTTATGAGTCTTACCTTTTTATGCACCAACCCTGTATTAGGGATGGGGCCCTTATCATATGATGCAGAAGGTTGGTCAGACTATATACCTACAGTATGGCAAGAAGACATAATTATGCCTTCCTTGTCTGCAACTCTTTCTATAGTAAGTATAACACCAGCTGCGAGTGGAGTACCTGGTAACTCTGATGTTGAACTTAGCTATACGGTTAAAAATGATGGTATGGATTCCATCAGTTCACTTCAACTCATTTTTGATATAGCTGACCAGATTGGGACACCACCATTTATAGCTCTTACTGGTAGTTTAAGTGCGCTTACGGGATCTGGTATTTCTTTTAACTCAGGTATGCCTATAGCGGGATCAGGTTCTAGTATGGGTCAAGGTCTAGACTTGAACAGTGTTCTGAATCCAACTTTCGATGGTGCAGGAGATGATAGCCTGTTCTCTATCAGACCTATACTTGCCCCGGATGGATGTATAACTATCACCTTTCCAATAGAAATAGGTGATACAACAGGTTTTAATACTATTTCTCTTACTGCGGAGGCAAGCGGTACTTCTACTGAAGATGGGACCGAGGTCAATGTCACCACTGACCCCGTTGTCTTAGTTCAAGGATGTCAAAATGTATCTTTGGCTTGCGCAGGACAAGTAAATGTAACTCTAGGAGTAGATTGTACTGCAGAGATCGATGTGAGCACTGTATTCTTAAATACGGTAGAAGATCCTACTCGATTTAGCATCGAACTATTTGATGGAACCACAAGTCTTGGTACGACACTGGACGAAAGTCATGTCGGATTAGAGATTACGTATAGAGTATTTGATGGTTGTTTTGGAGAAGATGCTAACTGCTGGGGGATTATCAACTTAGAGAATAAGATTATACCATCGCGTACTACCACCTTTAGAGAGATCGTCTGTGGGCAAGACCCACCGGGACTAGCTACGCTCTCAGAAATAATAAGTCAAAGAAATGCCATCTGTAGTATAGAGCTGATGGATTTTGAAGAATCATTTATAACCTCAGGAGATAGATGCGGAGATGGATTGATCAGAAGAGTTATAACAGCTGCTTATAATCTAGAAGGTCAAACTGTTCGTGATACGGTTCATATTGACTCTATCGTAGAGCGAGTGATAGAGCTTCCTGTGGTGGTATGTCCTATAGGTGGGCCGGATATAGATGACGCTATAAATCTAAACTGTAACGATGTTGATGGGGTTCCATCTCCTTCTTTTATAGCCGCCTATTTCAATGAGCAACTAGGTAGTTCCACAGCAGGACTTGCATATGCATATCCTCATCTTCAAAATGGAACAGCCACAACACTAGTTATCACTCAGCGAGATACGATTATAGAGACTATAAGGGACACAACCATCATCTTGGATGGTACGATGGTGACTGTACCGCTTATCGAAAAAGATACAATTACTCGCAACGATACAGCTTTCGTAGTAGAAGAGTTATTTGTTCCTCTTAATGCAGGTACAACATGTAATACAACGACAACCTTCTCAGATGAGTTCTTTGGGGGTTGTGCTGGGCCTGAAAGTAAGATATTGAGGACATGGAATATTCTCAACTGGTGTACAGGAGACGTAAGAATCTGTGAACAGTGGATAGTAATCCTAGATGACGAAGCACCTAGTATCACCCTACAGGATACGATCCAAGTTGGTATTGCGCCGTGGGTATGTACTGCTGAGTTAGAGTTGACGGCTATTGTCACAGATAACTGTAGTGATATAAGAAATATGAATTGGTCTTCATCTTCAGGAGTTATAGGTGATGACCTTGTATTAAGAGAAATAGGAATTGGAGACAGCCCTGTATTGGTTTCACTTCAAGTCTTAGATGAATGTGGTAATGACACTGTAGCACTTATGGTGGTTAATGTCATAGATGATATACCGCCGGTAGCTGTAGCAAGAGATCAGATTAATACACAAGTATCTTTTGATCCAGTGGAGAACAGGGGCATCGTAAGTATATCTGCTGAGTCACTAGATCAGGGTAGTAATGATTCTGATTGTGGACCAGTTCAGATATGTACACTTCTCGACGAGGAGCTTCAGAATCCAATAAGAGATAGTATAGGACAACAAGTAACAGATGCGCTTGGAAACTTACTTTATGTAGCAGCTCAGTGCGAAGTCGATGGTGTCTTTCGAGGCATACCATATGTCATCTGTAAGGAGGCAGTAAAGCTATGTTGTGATCAAGTAGGAGTGCACAGTGTAGCCCTTGTGGTCAACGATTTTTCTGATCTATCAGGGCCAAGTTTTGCTTCGACACTCGTGACGGTGGAGGATAAATCAGCCCCGATAGTGACCTGTGAAGATGTGACAGTTTCATGTGGAGTATCTATAGCACCTGAGGATATAGGATTTCCTACAGTATCAGGAGGTGTGTGTTCTCAAGCAATGCTGGATTTTGTGGACGACGGTGAAGTTAGTGATTGTGGAGAAGGAACGATTACTAGATTCTGGACAGTAGATGGAGATACACTTTGTACACAGTTGATAACTATCACTAGTGACATACCTTTATTCGACCCTAATACTATCAAATGGCCAAGACATTTTAACAATCTGGTTGAAGAAGGAGTAAGCAGAGTATGTGAGCAGGATACGATAAGAGAAGTGGTATCTATGGTTCCGATGGGAGGCACATTCGTTTGTTCTGAAGATCTCATCATTGAGCCGAGCTTCTGTGACGCAAGTTGTGGATTGCTTACTAGTACATTCGAAGATAGAAACCTAGCTTCTGGCGAGGCTTGTAGAAATATAATCAGACAGTGGATAGTCATCGACTGGTGTTCTTTTGATGCTAACAGTGATGATCCCGATGTGGATGTAGGAGATACTTTCGAGGCAGTTAATGATGAAGGCCTAGATCTAGACAACGCGAGAGCAGATCTTAGAGATGGAGACCTTTGTGAAGAGTGTGATGAAAAAAGCATACCTCATGCTGAGGATATATACTTTAGATATACTTCTGTTGATCTAGATGGATTCTATACATTCGAACAAGTCATACAGATTGTCGATGAGACACCACCCGTAGTAGACGCACCTCGTGAGTTAGAGGTCGAAATTTCTAGCGGGGCGACTGCGAAGGGTGATGATTTTGATGACTGTATAGGTACGACACAAGTAACTGGTGTAGCATTAGATTTATGTGGTAATACCTTATTACAATTTGCTGATGCACAGTGGATGATCAACATCGTAGATGAAGAAGATAATGTCCTAAGTACTATCAATGCGACAGGGGACACTGTTACTATATCTGTGACTGGAGTTGCTAATACCTCACTCTTTGTCGCTTGGGAGGTGAGTGATGGTTGTGGTAATATCGGGAGAGATACAACTGAAGTGATCTTTAGGGATATTGTTGCACCGACACCTATATGCATCACTAACCTTACAACTTCTACGACTAATGCAGATGGAACCGCTATCGTATGGGCCAGTGATTATGACATAGGTAGTTTTGATAACTGTAGTGATCCAAAGTTTTCTTTCTTAGATCGCGATGGTATTTCGTCTCCTAATTTCATCTTCACGTGCGCAGATATACCTAATGGGATATCCGCTATCAGACAGCTGGAGCTACTTGTATCAGACGATGCTGGTAACACTTCGATCTGCAATGTATCCATCCTCCTGAGCGATGGTGCTGATGTATGTGCAGATAGTGCGGTGGGAACAGCAAGTATCTCTGGTCTTGTAAGAACTATGGAAGGTGAGATGATCGAAGATGTAAGAGTTTCTCTTAATGGCAGAGAAAATGAGATCACTGACGTAAATGGTGCATACGCCTTTACTGATCAACCATTGCTCTCGGCATATCGTATCGAAGGAAATCTAAATACAGAGCATCTGAATGGTGTCAGTACACTTGATTTAGTATTGATCCAAAGACACATACTTGGCTTAGATCAGTTTACTGATTCACCTGACTTTATCGCAGCTGATGTGAATGATGATGGAAGGATCTCAGCAGTAGATCTAGTGCAGATACGAAGATTGATATTAGGATTTACGGATGTGTTTGAGTTTAATACGAGTTGGAGATTCCTAGATCCTAACCAAGAGTTTGATGACCCTACATTTCCTTTTCCTTTCATAGAAGAATTACTGATTCCTTCTTTACAGCGGGACACGGAAGATCAAGACCTCATAGGTATTAAGATAGGAGACGTTAACGGCAACGCCGTGGCTAATAGCTTGCTCTCAAGTAGCAGAAGCAGAGAGAGTGTTAACCTACACGCTTCTTCAAGATTTGTAGAGAAGGATGAAGTGGCGGAGGTGCCATTTACCTTAAGTGATATTAGTTCACTGACCGGTATGCAGTTTTCTATAAAAGCGGAAGAGGCGGAGATCTTGGATATCTCTAGTTCTATGATAGATCTCAACTCTGATTACACTAGACGTGTAAGCAATCATGAGATAGCAGTGGCATGGTCCACATCGCAGGCCATTCAGTCTGGAGAGCTCTTTACTGTGACCATCAAGGCGAATAAGCCTGGACGTATAGAAGATCTGCTCCGATTAGATCAGAGTAGGATAGAGGCTGAAGTATATGACGATAGGTTTGAAGAATATGATATCTCCCTTGTATATAATGGCGAGAGCAGTTTAGTAGAAACGTATGAGTTATATCAAAACAGACCTAATCCCTTTAGTGGTGAGACGGTGGTCAAGTTTGATCTCAGAGAAGCAGGTGATGCCACCTTTACTATCTGGGACATCTCAGGAAAAGCTCTTTATACAAGGACCCAAAACTACTCTAGAGGTTCTCATGCCATAAGTGTATCTAGCGATGAACTAGGTGCTAATGGTGTGCTGTATTATCAACTTACTAGTAAGAACTTACCGCAAACAAAGAGGATAATTTGATTGATTTAACACCTAATTATTGACCTAATAAACGGCAT
>CAYYBR010000135.1:0-11549 GCA_964470035.1 uncultured Saprospiraceae bacterium | reverse complement strand
ACCTATGTCAATAGTTACATCTGCCGTCGCTCCTGAGCTCTCTGCTATGGATGTGGCTGTCTTATGAATGCGCTCGTGGATTTCCTTTTGCATATCTACATCGAGTGTACGGATAGTACCTATCAACTCGACCTCTTCAGGTATGATGTTACTTCTGAATCCGCCTTTGATTTTACCTACACTTATGACGGCAGCTTCCTTGGTTAGTTCAGTCTGTCGCGATACGATGTTATTAAGCCCTTGGATGATTTGGGCTGCAGTTGTTACTGGGTCTACGCCAGCCCATGGTCGAGAACCATGTGATTGTTTGCCTTTTACTTTGATTGTAAAACTATCAGACGCCGCCATAATACCACCTAGCTTATATGTTATGACTCCTGCAGGTATGCCAGAAGAGATGTGCTGACCAAAAAATACTTCTATCCCATAGTTCTCGATTATTCCTTCTTTTACCATGAGAGCTGCACCACCTTCTTCGCCCTTAGGCGCGCCTTCCTCGGCAGGTTGAAAAACAAACACAACCTTGCCTCTTAGCTGATCCTTCATGTCGGTCAGGATCTTAGCCGTGCCCAGCAGCATAGCGATATGAGTATCGTGCCCGCAAGCGTGCATCACACCGACATCTTCACCTAGGTATGTGGACTGCTCTTTAGAAGCAAAAGCGATAGGGGTCCGCTCAGTAACTGGAAGGCCATCTATATCTGCTCTAAGACCTATGACAGGCCCAGGCCTTCCAGTGTCCAGGACGCCGATTACTCCAGTGTGGGCTATGCCTGTATCCACATGTAAATTCAGAGATCTTAGTATCTCAGCGATTTTTTCAGCCGTCTTGAATTCTCGATTGGATAATTCTGGGAATTCATGAAAGTGCCTGCGCCATTCTACAACTTGATCGTTTACAGCGGCTGCTTTAGTCTCTACATTGTTATAGATACTTGATTGTGCAGTTGGGTATGTCACGGCACATGATGTCATGACAATGAGTAGGGTGGTAATCTTCCAGTACATCTCTTCTAATGTTATGATTGGGTGCAAGCTACGATTTTGTAAAAAAACCTCTTGTCTCCTATCTGTTGTTGCTCAAGTCTTGAAACAAAATGATAGCACCCATGCAGCCCAAAAGAGAGATTTTGTCTGCCAGCAAATTATTTGGAGAATCTAGGTAGAACCATTAGTGCAACTAACATATTATTTAAAAAAATAATGTGTAACTTGCCGGCCTAATTTTTAGACTTTTTTCATTATCACAAAATCTAGATTAAATGAGCAAATTCGATGAATGCATGGCTACTTATGAAAAGCAGCTTGAAGGTGCAGGTGTCAAAGTTGATAAAGCACTACTTACGAAAGTGGCTAAAGGCCTCGGTCCATCTATATACAAGAAGGATGCATCTACAGTGGCAGGTTCAGATCCAAAAGAACTTGACAGAGTAAAGAAGAACTTCCTTATCAAGAAACTTGGATGTAAGGATACTCCAAAACTTGATGAGCATATTGCCGATTGTATAACTACAATAGGTAAGAGCAAAAGAAACAAGTACAGAGCAGTACTATATTACTTATTAGTTAAAAAACTAAAGAAATCTAAAGTCTACGCATAGTAGACTAGATGGCTAAAGATTAGAAGGTGAGCTCAATTGTTATATTTGAGCTCACTTTTTTTATACCATGTTTTATCGCATCGTTGCTTTTGCTCTTGTCGGATTGGGTCTCTTTCAGATTTTAGAGACGCTTGGCTTGAGCCTTGAGATTAATAAAGAAAAAGTCGAATTGAGTGCTATGGGATTGGCATCAGTTTTTCTTGGGCTTCTTAATCTTGCGTATGTCTATGAGACACCAGAAAGCAAAGTGCCAAAGATTGTGCTGCTTTCTGCTAATCTACTTTACATAGGATACTCTATAGCGTCTATATCCACGCAAGTAGTAGAATACTATGGGTATACAGCGATCATTCTCTCAGTTATCAACTGTGTCATGGTGATCAACCATAAAGTGTAAATAAAAAAAGGCGAGAATACATCTCGCCTGGCTCCATCTACATTCTTCATTCCGTCTCACAGATGGATCATGCTATCTTTATCTATATATAGATGTGGCCTTCTATGCCGTAATCTCTTTTCAGGTCAGATAAATAGAAGTGTGCTTCTTCGGTATTGCTAAAGCTACCTATCAATACTCTGTACATTACCTTACCTCCTTTATAATCATGTAATATGATGACCGGCTCATCTAACTTACGTGTCATCTTGTTATAAAAGTCAAGTGTTGATTCGTATGAGCGATACATGCCAAGTTGGATCTTATACTTGGCTATATGCGCCGTATGAGCAGAAGAGGACCTTTTTGTATCTGTGCTGGGAGATATATTAGCTGGTTTTACGACTGGGGTAAACTGCGCTAAGTTTTTCTCTAGTAGTTCTACCATCTTGCTCGGAGATAGCGTCTCTTCTACACGCTCGATGACTTTTCCGTCGCTGCCAAATATTAGAAAAGTAGGTAATACTCTAATATCAAAGTGCTCCTTGAGGGCATAGCCATCAAAATCATCTATATCTATCTTTAGAGGGACAAACTTTTCATTGAGTAGGTCGCTTACTCGATCATCTTGAAAAGTGGTAGTTTCCATGAATTTGCATGGAGCACACCACGAGGCATAAAAGTCTAAAAGGAGCATTTTACCCTCTTTTTCGGCTCTTTGACGTGCCTCTTCAAAATTGTTGACTATAAATTTGGTTGAGCTATAGGCGGTGTTTACACATAAGAATAGTGCAATACACATGATCATTCGGTAAGCGGTCATGTCGGTTCTTTTAACAGTTTACAATTCACAGCTATATATACATAGCTGTCTGAGGTTGTTTTACATATTACAATATTGATGCCAACGTCTTCTATACCATTTGCGAAAGCGATATTATCTAGATGGTGACACCTATATTTTTTGATACCTTTGTCGACCTTTGAAAAAGCCTATTCATGCCGCAAGCAGTTATACTAGGAGTAAGTGGATTTGTGCCAGATCGCATATTGTCTAATGCTGATCTAGAAAAGATGATGGATACTAGCGATGAATGGATTTCTTCTCGTACAGGAATCAAAGAACGCAGGGTACTAGACGACGATAAAGCAGTTGTTCATATCGGGGTGCAATCAGTAAAAGGAATACTACAGAAGACTGGACTTGATCCTACTGAGGTCGATATGGTGATATGCGCCACTTGCACAGGAGATTATATCCTTCCTGATTGCGCTAATAGTATATGTCACAAAGCAGGTTTGACAAGAGCTTTTGGGTTTGATATCAGCGCAGCATGTAGTGGATTTATATTCGCGTTGTATACAGCAGCCCAATTTATCGAAACAGGGGCTTATAAAAAGATCATAGTTATAGGAGGTGAGAAGTTGACTTCCTATATGGATTATACTGATCGAACCACAAGCATCATATTTGGAGATGGAGGTGGTGGCGTATTACTCGGAGCTTCTGAAGAAGAAGGTCTGGGTATCATAGATGCAGAGCTTCATGGAGACGGAAGAGGATGTGAGATGCTCAGAGTTGATGGAGGCGGAAGTCTACATCCTATCAGAGGTAAGGTTGATCCTAATCATAAACCATACGTAAGTCAAGAAGGTAAAACAGTATTCAAAAGAGCTGTCCAAGGTATGTCTTCAACTATTAAGACTGTGATGGACAGAAATGACTTAGATAACTCTGACATAGCATGGCTCGTACCTCATCAGGCCAACCTACGGATTATTCATTCTGTTGCTAACATGATGGACTTTCCGCTAGAACAGGTCATGATCAATATAGAAAAGTATGGTAATACCTCTGCTGGTACTATCCCTCTATGCCTTAGTGATTATGAATCACAACTTAAGAAAGGAGATGGTGTGATGCTCACAGCATTTGGGGGAGGATTTACATGGGGATCTATATTTTTAAGATGGGCCTATGATAGCGGGGAGACAAAAAATTCTTAAGAAGTAAAAAAAGTAAAATGGCAAATACGAGTGAGATCAAAAATGGTCTTTGTCTTGATCACAATAATGATATATGGACAGTAGTAGAGTTCCTCCACGTGAAGCCTGGTAAAGGCCCGGCATTCGTGCGAACTAAACTGAAAAGTCTTACTTCAGGAAAGGTAGTTGATAATACGTGGCCATCTTCACATAAGATAACTATCGTCCGAGTTGAGCGAAGACAGTTTCAGTATCTCTATAAAGATGACATGGGATACAACTTCATGAATATGGAGTCTTTTGATCAAATTGCACTGGATGAAAAAATACTTGACGCTCCGCAGTTTCTTACAGATGGTATGATGATAGATGTATTGTATCACGCAGAGAAAGACATGCCACTTACTACGGAGATGCCTCAGTATGTAGTCTTGACGGTAACCTATACGGAACCGGGTCAAAAAGGAAATACTGCTACTAACGCCACCAAACCAGCTACGGTAGAGAGTGGAGCAGAAGTAAAAGTTCCTATATTTATTAATGAAGGTGATAAAGTAAAGATTGATACTCGTACTGGATCGTATCAAGAAAGAGTCAAAGAATAGTTATGACAACCAAAGACATAAAGGAACTGATCAAACTAGTTAATGAATTAGACCTTGCTGAGGTCAAGATCGTCAACAAAGAGTTTCAATTAAAGATAAGGACCTCAAAGGATGTAAAAGTCCAGACAGTAAGTGCAGCAGCTCCGATGATGGCGGCTCCTGCTGCTCCACCTGTAGCTGCGTCAACAGTGCCTGTATCACCTGCCGCTACGCCAGCTGGGGCTGCTGACGAAGGAGCTGCAGATAATGGTAACTATATAGAGATTAAGTCACCCATGGTTGGAACCTTCTATAGATCTTCAGGGCCTGACAAGCCACCTTTTGTACAAGTAGGAGATACCTTATCTCAGGGCTCTGTTGTCTGCATCATAGAAGCGATGAAGCTCTTTAATGAGATAGAAAGTGAAGTAACAGGAAAGATCGTTAAGGTGATGGTCGATGATAGCACACCTGTAGAGTATGATCAAGTATTATTCTTAGTCGATCCAGCTGGTTGAACCGGCGGGTCAATAATGAGGAATATTCATGTTTAATAAAGTACTTATTGCCAATCGCGGCGAGATAGCTCTGCGCATATTAAGAACTTGCAAGGAGATGGGTATTAAGACCGTTGCTGTCTATTCGACAGCAGATAGAGATGCTCTTCATGTGAGATTTGCTGACGAAGCAGTATGCATAGGTCCGCCAAGTAGCACTAATTCTTACCTGAGTATACCAGCCATCATGGCTGCAGTAGAAATCACAAACGCCGACGCTGTACATCCAGGCTATGGTTTTTTGGCTGAGAATGCCGGCTTTGCAGAGATATGTGAAGAATACAATATCAAGTTTATAGGGCCATCAGCAGCGATGATACGTGGTATGGGTGATAAAATCACTGCCAAAGAAACGATGATCAAAGCTGGTGTGCCAGTTGTGCCAGGATCTGATGGCTTAGTAAAAGGTGTGGCTCAGGGTAGAAAGATAGCCGATGAGATTGGATATCCTGTCATGATAAAGGCTACCGCTGGTGGTGGTGGAAAAGGGATGAGGATCGTGAGAGAAGGCGAAGAATTCGAATCTCAATGGGATAATGCTCGTAATGAAGCCAAGGCCTCTTTTGGTAACGACGGTATATACATCGAGAAGTTCGTAGAAGAACCAAGACATATAGAAATACAGATCATAGGCGATCAGCATGGCAATGTTATCCATCTCTCAGAGAGAGATTGCTCTATACAAAGAAGGCACCAGAAACTGATAGAAGAAGCTCCATCACCTTTTATGACGAAGGACCTTAGGAAGCGTATGGGAGAAGCCGCTATACTAGCGGGACAAAGTATCAACTACGAAGGCCTGGGAACAGTGGAGTTTTTGGTTGATAAACACAGAGAGTTCTATTTTATGGAGATGAATACTCGGATACAAGTAGAACATCCTGTCACAGAAGAAGTGATAGATCGAGACCTTGTTAAGGAGCAGATTAAAGTGGCCATGGGAGATAAGCTGTCTGGCAAGAACTACGTACCCAAATTACACAGTATCGAGTGTAGGATTAATGCAGAAGATCCTTACGCTGACTTTAGGCCTTCGCCTGGACAGATTATGCATTTTCATAGTCCAAAGGGCCACGGAGTGCGAGTTGATACTCATGCATATGCTGGATATTCGGTGCCGCCATATTACGATAGCATGATTGCGAAGTTGATCTGTAAGGCGGAGACTAGAGAAGAGTGCATCACTAAAATGGAAAGAGCTTTGGATGAATTCATCATCGAAGGAATCAAAACTACCATACCATTTCATCAGCAAGTGATGAAAGACGAACGATTTAGATCTGGAAAGTTCAATACCGGGTTTATGAATGACTTCACTCTAGAGTAAGTTATCCTGAAGATGGAAAAGCCTGTCTGGGATCTTCTGAAGGGAGCACTTCGATATAAGAAACATCTTAGCGCAGGTATCGTCAGTCATATCATCACAGCACTCTTAACGATCATCAGTATCCCACTGGTCATCCCTTTCTTTCAGATCATATTTGGTGAAAGTCCCTCTCGTTACAGACAGCCCCAAACATCTTGGGATATAGAAGGCTGGTTGAGCTATGGTTTTTCGCGACTTGTGGCCATGAGTGACACGTATATTGCTCTTTCTGTTGTCTGCGTGATAGTGCTAATCGTGTTTCTACTCAAGAACATCGCTAGATACGCTATCAACTTTTTTATGACTTACGTGCGCAATGGCATTATGAGAGACCTGAGACTCGACCTTTGGAAGAGTATCCAGTCTATGCCAGTAAGTCAAAGACAAAAGCACCAGCAAGGAAGTCTCATGTCTCTGATGACTAATGACCTCAATGAGATCGACCATAGTGTCGTCAAAATCTACGAACTCATCTTCAAGACACCTTTGGTCATCTTAGGCAGTCTTCTTTTTATGATTGTGATAGATGTGCGGTTAACCCTTATAGCAGGGGGACTTATCCTTTTTACCTTGATCGTAGTTGGAGGGATCAGCCAAGCCCTTAAAAAACAATCTATGAAGGTGCAAGGTGAACTGTCTATCCTCACATCACTGGCAGATCAATATTTATCGTCGCTTAAGTTGATAAGAACATTTAACGCAGAAAGTTTTTTTGACAAAAAGTACCAGCAACATACAGAGTGGCATTTTCGGTTGTCAAACCGTATGCTAAGAAGAAGAGATCTGGCTTCGCCGCTTGCTGAGTTCCTTGGTGTCGCAACTGTGGTGGCTCTCCTCTATTTTGGTACTCATGCCGTACTCGATGAAAGATTGCATCCTTCGACATTTTTTGCTTTTATCTTCGCCTTTTATAATATTATCGACCCCGCCAAAAGCTTCGCTCGCGAATACGCTAACCTAAAAAAAGGATCTGCAGCTCTAGATAGAGTGAACCGATTTATACGTCAAATTGGGCCATCAGTTGAGTCTGATCACTTTCGTAAATCATTATCTCTAACATCAGAAATCTCAATCTCAGATTTATCATTCTCTTATCCTGACGCGCCAAGTCGAATCTTCGAAAGCGCGAATCTATCGATAAGAAAAAATGAGAGAGTAGGATTGATAGGACTAAGTGGAGTAGGGAAGACAACGCTTTTTGATATCCTTCTTGGTCATATACACCTCGATCAAGGGAAGGTCATGCTGGATAGTATACCTATAGAAACTTTAGATGCTGTTGCGTATAGAGATCTATATGGATGGGTTGGCCAACGAACAACTTTGTTTTTTGGGACAGTAAGAGAGAATATTCTCTTAGGTAAGGAGGAGGATGCGATGGTGTTAGAAGAAGTACTTAAGAAGTGTAGTCTCGACCCAGGGATCCTCGATAAACATGTAGGTGATCAAACTTCGGGTGTCAGTGGAGGGGAGTCGCAACGAGTTTGTTTAGCCCGTGCTCTTTATCGGTCACCTGAGATTTTACTTTTAGATGAGCCTTTATCTCAGTTAGATGATCACCATAAAATGGAAGTAGCCGCTGCCATAAAAGATTCTACTCTGGGCTGTACTGTATTAATGATAACGCACGATACAACCTTACTCAAGGATATGGATAGAATATTGCTCGTCGAAGATGGCGCTATTCGTGAAGTCGGACAATATCACGAGCTATTAAATCGTAATGATGGCGTCTTGAAAATGCTAAAATCTTCAGAGCGCTAAGACTTAAATAAAGCTTATCGTCCGATACATAAAGTTTTATGTGATAATTTTGAGCCTGTACATGAACAACTATCTACTTTTCATGCTCCTTTTATTCAGCACTGTAGCCTCAGCTCAAATGGGGCCATGTTTGCTAGATGAGATGTTAAGAGAAAGAGAGATTCACTACATGGTTGATGAACTTCCAGATCAATTTGATCTTGGAGTAAAAGGAGATAATAACCAGTGGTTGTTCGCAGGACTGATATCGCCTCGATCTTATACATATATATATGCCTCAGCGGAAAAAGGAAAGTACTTTGAGTATTTTCCAGAGTCTTCTATGGTCCTTCGCGAACCTTGGGGTAAGGAAGTGTATTATGGTACCCGGTCAGATAAGTGGTATATACTAGGTGAAGCTCACCTGAGCAAAGATTCGTACGTGCCTGAAGTATCTAAATATCTCGTTCCGTTATCAGCATGTGCTCCAGATCGATATAACACTGAGAGATCCTCCATCGTAAGCTATACGGCGGATAGTATTGAGACGAAATATTCTATCGTTGATATCAAAGATGCCGCAGGAGCGCTTTATTTGGCAGATGGCATCTATGATGCTGAGAGAGTACATCGTACAGTTACTAATCAGCAAACAAGTGAGATATCCGAGATTTATACATACGTAGATATGCATACTGGTGACTTTCTACTAGAGGCAACACTAGATAGCGATGGCTTTATTGATAAAGTCATCTATAAAACTTCTACTCCAAAGATTGGTGGTGATCTATCGATGACTAAGAACAACTTCCTCTTATATCCTAATAGCGGATATGGTCCTATCAGGATGGAATTCAAAAACTTCGATGACGGTCCGTATACCTTCATTGTTAAAGATATCACAGGCAAAGAAATCTGGCGAAATACCTATAACATCATTGGAGACTTAACCTTGAAAGAAGATCTTAGTTTTCTGCCGCGAGGGTTATATGTATACGCTGTCAAAGATGCCGCGCAGAATCAGATTTTAACTCGAAGGCTTGCCATCATCAAATCTTAGATGGCTTTGATGTGGGAAGACCTACATAAAGCGCTTTACTTACCTACGCCTTTACAACGAAGTGCATATCTTTCGAGTGTTGGATGTGAAGTATTTGTAAAACGTGATGACCTTATTCATCCTCACATCTGTGGTAATAAATACAGAAAACTAAAATACAACCTGCTCAAGGCCATTGACCAAAACGCAGAGTTATTGGTAACCTACGGTGGTCAGTTTTCTAATCATCTTGTAGCAGTTGCTGCAGCAGGAAAGCTGCTCAACATAAAAACGCTGGGTTTTGTGAGAGGATACCTCCTAGACGAAGAAAACCCAAGCATACGATTACTCCGATCATATGACATGGAGATAGTCCTGGTTAGGCCCGATGACTATCGGCGAAAGGAGCATAGTCCAACCATATCATCTTTACTTTCTCAGTACGATGACTATTACGTTATTCCTGAAGGAGGGACTAATGAGTTAGCTTTGAAGGGAGTAGCTGAAGGGATAATGGAAGTTGAAGACTTGGCATCCTATGATTACATCGTGCTGGGACTAGGCACTGGAGGAACCATAGCAGGAGTCTGTCGTAGTGTCGTTGATATAGGGATAAAAGTGATAGGGGTGTCTCCATTTAAGTCTGACCAAGGAGACTATCATGGGTTAGTATATCTAGATTCTATTCATCGGTCATGCTTAGAAATCGTCTCTTCCAGCCTTCGTGTTAAATTTGGAGGCTATCATCCCAGCATTTTGAAAGTTATGGAAGATATGGAATCAGTGGATGATATTAGAATAGATCCCATATATATGGCCAAGACTGTTTTTACAATAAAACAATTGTTAGCAGAAGGATATTTTCCAGAAGGTTCAAAGATTCTTCTCCTTCATACTGGAGGTTTGCAAGGCGTAGCTGGATACAATTATCTCTATGCCAAAAAGATTAACACAAGACACTAGAGGTTAGCCTAGCGACATCAATGGATATGCTATGGACGACTCTAAGCTTATCTATTCACCTCTTTGGGAAGTAGACTACGTCTTGACGAAAGAATTGCTACAACAGCAAAAATGATCAGAAGTAGTGCCAGAGTGATGACCATCCATTCTCCAAGAGTAGGGACAATCTCTATGTCTACACATGCGTCTACGGCTAAGGCGCAGCTACTTACTAAATTAGCTGTTTGAGAATTTGGGTCTTGAAGCTCTACATCTGTATCAAATCCTGGAGTTCTGAAAAACGGGACTGTCAAAAAACCACTGGCGTCCGTTGTACCTATAACATCACCAACAGCATAAGGAGCTTGAGTGGCAAAGTTTAGAAAACCCTCAGGGATATTGTTAGCGGCAACACTTACAACTACACTGGGATTACCTGTAAATGTCAACTCATCGTACCAGAGTTCTACTATGCCCATGTTGTCGACTATATTTTCTGGTCTACAGGAGCAAGGGTCAAAAACTCTTGGGCACTCTGGGATTACAATAGATTCGTTATTGTCACCGAGGAAAGAGATAACAGTTGGTATAGTTGGATCGCGCGTGAATTCGATTTCTATGCATCCTGCAGCATTTGCTACAAAAGCCGCTCTATCTGCATCAAGACCTCCATCGAAGAGACCAACAACATCTAATAACTCTTGAGTGCCATTGAGTAGATTACAATTTTCTAAATCATCTATGGTTATGGCATCTATACCTGGGATGAATAAGCCACCACCGGCAGGCTTAACGATGATAGTGATCGTATCCTCATTAGGGGTAGGACCATCGCAAATGAAAGGCATGATATTCACATCAATACCGAGATCGAAACAATTTTGCTGTGGTAATCCACAATCGCCAGTGCCCACTGTGGGAACACCAATAGATGTGTTTACATAAGGTTCAGGGCATCCACATGTTTCAAAGAAATCACCTCTCGAGGGGGCACTTTCACATCCACAGGAAAATGTAGAAAAATTCCAGAAGATTTCTGAAGGATTACAGAATTCAGACTCATCACAAACACTATCAGAGCAGTCAGGTATACAGACAGAAACTATCGTCCCTTCACCTAGGTCTACCTCTATAGATACAAAGTTGGTAATACCAGGAAGGTCTGGACATCCGTCATCACCAGTAAGTATATAGCAGTTGCCGAGTATCTCTATAAATCCGTCTCCACAACTACCTCTTTGGGTATCTTGAAGAAAACCACTAAATCCGCATCGGATTATCACGACAGGGTCTCCAGACCAGAGCCAAGAAGATTGAATTAATAATAAGAGTATTAGTATTAGTTGGTTCTTTCT
>CAYYBR010000134.1:5170-11600 GCA_964470035.1 uncultured Saprospiraceae bacterium | reverse complement strand
TTGGCATCGGTATAGAGCGATCTGCTATGCAGCGATTTAACATCAGTGATATCCGTCTTCTTTTCGAAAATGACATCCGGTTTTTAAGACAATTCTCATCTGTTATTTAAGCGCTTAGATGCAGAAACCTAGTATACCAAAAGGGACTCGCGACTTTCTGCCTCATGAGGTAGCCAAGCGTGACTATATCTTTAAGGTCATCAAAGAGACCTTCATCAAGTATGGTTATAAGGGTATCCATACACCAGTGATGGAACTACTTTCTACTCTGACAGGCAAGTATGGGGAGGAGGGAGATAAACTCCTCTTTAAGGTCTTAAATAATGGTGATTATCTAGCCAAAGCCGATCAAGATGCTCTGGCTGCTAAAGACTCTAATAAGCTTACATCAAGTATCTCAAAGCGTGGGTTGAGATATGATTTAACTGTACCCTTTGCCAGGTATGTGGTGCAACATCGCAACGAGATATCACTACCTTTCAAGAGATATGCGATCGCCCCAGTCTGGCGTGCTGATCGACCACAGAAAGGGCGGTACCAGGAGTTCTATCAGTGTGATGTCGATTTTGTAGGCACAGATAGTCTCATGTGTGAAGCAGAGCTTGTAACCATCATCGATGAAGTTTTTACTCGACTCGGCATCAAGGTGACGATCATGGTTAATCATCGAAAAGTCTTACAAGGTATCACCGATACATGTGGGCTGTCGGATCACTTTATGACATGGACTATCGCTATAGATAAGCTAGATAAGATCGGAGAAGAGAAAGTTGTCAGTGATCTAGTAGGCCGCGGTTTAGACAAGAGCGGCGTAGAAAAGTCGCTACAACTTATTCAACTTACCACTTTAGATGCCCTTTCGGAAGCTCTCGCTTCCTCAGAAATAGGTCTCGTAGGTGTAGAAGAGTTAAAGTCCTTCCATGCCTATCTCGATCCAGTTGGTCACAAGCAAGAAATCAAGTTTAACGGTACTCTCGCTCGCGGGCTCAACTACTATACTGGTTGCATCTTCGAAGTAACAGCTAATGACGTACAGATGGGAAGCATCCTCGGCGGAGGAAGGTATGACGACTTAACTGGTGTCTTTGGGATGCCTGATGTGTCTGGCGTAGGGGTTTCTTTTGGGGCTGAGCGGATTTATGATGTGATGGAAGAATTGGAGTTATGGCCTTCTGAAGAACTCGAAAGTGCCAAAGCAATCATCTTAGCGATGGATGAGGAAGCACATCGTTATGCATTTGCGCAAGCGTCACTTATGAGGAAGGAAGGAATAGCTATCGACATATATCCTGACGTCGCGAAGTTCAAAAAGCAGATGAAGTATGCCCACCATGGAGGCTATCCATATGTCATAATTATAGGTGCCGACGAACTTGAGAAGGGCACCGTGACAATTAAGGATATGAAGGAAGGAACACAAACAGAACAAACTATACAGGCCTTGATCGCTATGTGGTCATGAGAGAATCTTACACGTCTATATCAGAACTACATCTAGCCCTTCTCGATGGCTCGACCAGCGCTACAGAACAGGTAGAACACTATCTAAAGCGCATAGATGAAACGGTTGATCTCAATATTTATATAGAAACCTACCGTGAAAAAGCCCTTGAGCAGGCGAAAGACCTTGATAAAAAGATACAGGCAGGAAGTACAAAGTTACGAGCGCTTGATGGGTGTGTGGTCAGTATAAAAGATGTCTTATGCATCAAAGAACACAAAGTCACAGCTGCCTCAAAGATTCTAGGAGAGTATACTGCACCTTATACTTCTACTGCCATACAAAGACTTCTTGACGAAGGGGCCATCATCATCGGACGGACCAACTGTGACGAGTTTGCTATGGGCAGTACGAGTGAACACAGTCGATACGGAGCTGTCCGCAATGGTAGAGACCCTGATCGAGTACCAGGCGGCTCAAGCGGGGGCGCAGCTGTAAGCGTAGAAAGAGATACCTGCATGATTGGCATAGGTAGCGATACTGGAGGCAGTGTCAGACAACCCGCTGCATTCTGTGGGATATATGGGATGAAGCCTAGTTATGGAAGAATCAGTAGGTATGGGCTGATCGCATATGGATCTTCATTTGATCAGATAGGCATCCTCTCCAAGGATATACAGACTATGGCGAAAGTCTTAGAGGTTATGAGCGGCCAAGACCCAATGGATGCTACTTCCTCTCCTTTACCGGCCCCAGTGATCAAAGAAGCAACTACTTCTCCTAAAAAGATCGCCTATATCTCCGAGATTCTTGAGCATTCTTCTCTCAATCCTAATGTCAAAACGGGAGTAGAGCAGACTATAGAAGAACTAAAAAGTAATGGTCACATCTGCGAGCCTGTAAAGTTTGATCTCCTAGACTTCTTAGTACCGACTTATTATGTATTAACAACGGCGGAGGCCTCTTCTAACCTGAGCAGATATGACGGCATACGATATGGATATCGAACTCCCAACTTTGAGAATCTAGCAGATCTATACAATCGATCCAGATCAGAAAGCTTTGGTATGGAAGTAAAGAGAAGGATCATGATGGGCACCTTTGTCCTGAGTGTAGGGTACTACGATGCTTACTTTACAAAAGCACAACAAGTCCGATCGCTAATCATTGATCGAGTAAATAAGATATTTGAGAAGTACGACTTTATTTTAACCCCAACCACTACAGACGTAGCTTACAAAAAAGGAGAGATCATCAGCGATCCCGTAGCTATGTACTTATCGGATGTAACTACAGTCTTAGCGAATCTCGCAGGTATACCGGGCATATCTATTCCGAAGGAAGATAAGTACAGTGGCTTACCTTATGGTATACAATTTATGTCCGCCAAATACCAAGAAGAGGGGTTACTATCGTTTACTATGTCTCTTTAAAGGAAACAATCCAAACAACAACTTACTAGCACGGTTTATACCTCAGTATTATATCAGAGGAATAAAAAAAGAAGTTCGAATCTCTCTTCTGGTATAACTTTTGAGATATATGATCAAATACACATTAAATAAATAACTAATGTGTTAATGATTGGCTGTCAATATAGAATAAGGTATATTTGCGGCCAATTTGGTAGTTTTTCGTGCTGTCAGGAGAAATTTGTCGAAGAATATTTAGCGGGTCAATAACCCTACTCGCAAAATGAAAATCGGCAGAAGAGGAGATTGGAAAACCGATTGAATAATTTTTTAACCCATGGACAAATCATTGTTTATCACGGTGAAAGCTGTGATAGTCATAGGATTGTTTGCTTTTTTCGCTACATCAACCCACGCTAGAGTTGACAATACCTCATATACAGAGGTAAGCAAAAGCGATCTTAAGCAGCGCATCGAGAGTCTCCATTCGGAGGTAGACCTCCGTTATACCAATGAGGTCCATACTATCATCAATACGTATATCAAGAGATACCGTAAGGGAAGTACGAGACTACTATCTCTGAGTGAGCGCTACTTTCCACTGTACGAAGCGGAGTTAGCTCAAAGGGGACTCCCGCAAGAGTTAAAGTATCTCTCAGTTATTGAATCAAGTCTAAAACCTACTGCACTTAGCGTGTCAGGAGCGTCGGGATTATGGCAGTTTATGAAGGGAACTGCAAAGCTTTATGGTCTCAGTATCACTGATGCGGTAGACGAAAGAAGAGATCCTATAAGATCTACGCAAGCGGCTTCAAGATATCTGTCTGATCTCCATGATCAGTTCGGAGATTGGACTCTTGCACTAGCAGCCTATAACTGCGGCCCAGGAAACGTAAGAAAATCTCTCCGTCGTAGCCAAGAAGAGGACTTCTGGTCGATGAAGCAAAGAGGTTACCTGCCACGTGAGACAAGAAATTATATCCCCAAATATGTGGCCATGAGTTATCTCATGAACTACTCTCATATGCATGATCTATATCCAGAATATCAAGATCTGGAAAGTTATGCTACCGTACAGGTTTATGACTACACTACGTTTAGTGATATAAGCAGAATCACGGGATTGTCTAAACAGGAGATAGCAGAATACAACCCTGCTTTTGTCAAAGGATATATCCCACGTAATAGTCAGGGATACTATCTGACTCTTCCTCAAGAAGAACTATACATGTTTTTAGCTGAAGTTGGTGGATTTGAAAATCTGCTAGACTTGGGTTATGACTCTGGTAAACTACGTGGACGATATATTCTTTATCGTGCTACTAGACAAAAGCTGGCAGCCGTAGAAGCGATATCAAAACCTAGTTTTAATCAAACTATCACTCCTCTGCAGGGAAGACAAACTCCCGGCAAGATGAAACAACAGGTCGAAGCGGTGGCAGTACCTAGCCAGTCTATGGTCTACCATAGACTAGAACCTCAAGAGACTATGGAGGATATAGCGAGGGACTATAATATGAGCCTTTCTACTTTGTTGAAGCTCAACAAGATCGATCCAAGAAAACCCGCACACCCTGGTACTACTATAAGGGTGAAGTAACTGTTAATCAAGTTCCTTCTTGCTTTTCTACCTATTGATCACCACGAGAGGCTGCGCATACTCTTTCTCCTCCCCTATACAGTGTATAGTATAGATACCATCGACTAAACCAGATATATCCAATCTATTCTCGACAGGATTTATATCGGATTTGATACCCATTACTTTGCCAGTATTGCTGAGGATTCTGATGGATCTTAAGTTGGCGTCGGATGATATATTCACAAAGTCTTTAGCGGGGTTTGGGTAGATTTTTACAGTTTCCTCTACTTGCTGATTGTCTTGACAACCATTGGACTTGGTATAGTTATAGAGCAATCTAACCATAAGATCATTCAGCTTTTCTACTTCATATGTATCGACGACAGGATCAAGATGAGGGTTACCTATACCGCTGTGATCAGTGATGAACACATAAGTGCCATTAGTTGCGATGGCCATGAACTTCATCAGAAACTCTGTCTGTCTATTGATACCACTTGCAGTGATCGGGATAATCTTTATACCTAGTTCAGCGGCTTCTTTGACTTGATTATTGAGATTAGCTAGTACACTGGGATTATGGTGAGGTGGTGCATCAAGCATGAGAAATATAATCCTCGCTACTGCTCGATCACTCCAGTCCTGCGTCAGTGCTATATCAAGTGCCGCATCGACGGCTTCAGGGTAGTCTCCCCCACCAGTGGCATGTTGGGTAGCTATAAAGTCTATAGTCTTTTGAGGGTCTGATGAGAGAGGTGTTGACTGCGTGAGATAATTATCAGTAGTGTCTCTATAGAAGACGGAGCCTAACCTTACATCTAGAGTCTTATTGGCTACAAGACTTCGTTGTATAACATCTTGTAATTCTGCTTGGAGATAGGCTATCTCATCTCCCATACTTCCCGTGGCATCTACAGCAAAGAAGATGTCCACATTTGGATTTGTGTTACAGTCCACCGTCAGATTAAGATGATTCACACCTGCATCTATAGGTTTTAGATCATGAAAAGTCTCTGACTTGCTTGCTGTCGTCACTTTTGCATTGAATCTTGTAAGTGATTTTTCTCTTTGAGTCATATTGGCCCATAATTCGGCATGACCAGCATTGTCAGTACGCGCTGTCCATATTACCTCCCCTTTATCGTCTATCAATTCTACTAATGCATCTTGTATAGGCAGTTCATAATTGTTTCTCAAAAAGATGCTATACCTGGTCTGGGGAAACATCTGCCAGTGAGCTTGCATCTCGTTATAATTCTGATCACTTAAGAGATCTTTCCAGTCTTCCCAGTTGTGTAGGTCATTCCATTCGCCAGCGGTAAGTAGTCCTGCATTAGCCTCTATGTCCTTCCCAGGTCTGATTCTTCTAGAGCTAGAAGATTCTACTACCCCTCCTTCAGGTGCTGGTGGCCCGCTTGGTTCTGCGGATGACGCAGCTGATACTCTGATTTCCTTGCTCTTAGATACTGCTCCCCTAGAGTAGGAGGTACTTGCCGCCTCATCCAACATCATCTCATCTGAATCTCCAGACCCTTCTTTCAAGATGATCACAGTATGGCTGCCAATAGGCGGTGACATCTTCTTCGATTTATATCCGTCAAGCGAAATGAGGATTGCCTCATATGAGTGACCTTTCGCATCTAACTCCCATTTGCCAATAATGTCACTAAATGCTATTTCATCAGAGTCAACTAGTTCAACTTTAGCTGCTATTATAGGATCACCAGATACGTCTATCAAGGTGCCAGAGACCAATGAGTCTCGATCTGTCTCAAGAATGGGAGTGTCTGGCTTTGCATCCGATGATGTTTCATCTGAGGAAACATTTACGGAAGTGATATCAGGATTAGATGGTATAATATCTACTTCCTCCTGTGTTTTACAACTGAAAACAAGAATTAAAAAAGCGAATCCAAATAATATGTGACCTGAGATCTGAGATTTAATCATAGCGATAAGTTATCATTGTAAAGTTGCTACTATGATGCAAGAATA
>CAYYBR010000134.1:0-5070 GCA_964470035.1 uncultured Saprospiraceae bacterium | reverse complement strand
CTAAAAAACTGCATGGATCAACACATCTCAAAATAATAAAGTGATGAAAAGAGGTGCATTATTAATCGACAAGTACATCCGCGAGGGTCTTACACCCGAGGAAAGATATGAGCTAGAGAAACTTGCTCTCGACGACCCATTGCTCGCAGAAGCATGGGAAGGGCTTAGTGCTCCTTACGCGACTGATAATCTAGGTGCTATCAAGCGTCTTGACAAGAGGCTGTTAGGTCAGTCAACAGAACAAGCTAAGGTCGTACCTCTTTATAAAAAGATATGGCCATATGCAGTGGCAGCCTCACTCGCTATGGTTATGACCTTTGGCATATTACTAAGACAGGATAGTGCGTCTGAAGGGGTGTCAGGATTTGCTAGTGATCAGATAGAAAGTACATCGCGATCATATAAGAGCGCTCCTGTAGCCATGGCTACAGAGTCAACTCCTGAGACTCCTGACGCAGCTAAAGAAACAACAATAGTTAGTAGCTCAGCACCTGCGCGTACTATCGTCAGTGATGCATCAACAAATACAACCAAGGCAGAAGCTGTTCCAGCTGATGCAACTAAGGAAGTCACATATGAGAGTGTAACAGTAGCTACCTCTTCTGAAGAACAACACGACAACATGGATCATAGCAGAAAGAAGGCAATTTCTTCTAAAACGAGTGCGGCTAGATCCGCAGGCACTGGTGAAGTATCCAGTTTCCAGCCAGATATGATGGCGGCAAGAAAGGTGGCTGTTGATAATGATGTCGTAGCAATCGCAACAAGAGATGGCAACGATAAAAATCTAAAAACCCCAGCAGATGGTAGTGTGGCTACTCATCAAGAGGTAGATTATAACGCCGAAGCAATCAGTATTTCTCCAGAAGAATTAGCAGGTCAGATGGATATGCCTGTGACATATATACCTGACACCATGAAAGAAGAGACAGCAAAGAAGACTGAAGAATACAAAGCTAAGGGTAAAGAACCTGCAGTAGTCCCTTCAGATGAAATAGCTGAGAAAATGTCTATGCCTTCTACACCAGTGAATCCTATCATAGAGCCTATGCCTGCTGTAGGGTTTACTGAGTATGAGAAGTTATTAAATGATCAAGTCGACATCCCGAAAGAAGATTTTTTCATGAAGGGTATCAAGGAGTACATGCCAGTATATGTCCTCTTTGAAGTAGATAAAAAAGGTAATCCTAAAGAAGTAAAGTTTTCTAAAGAGCCTTCTCTCACAGACGATCAAAAGTCGCAAATATTAAAAGCTTTTGAATCTGTAAGTCCTTGGACTGATGCTCCAACTGGAAGGACGTTGTCCTATACTTTGAAGTTGAGACATAATTAAGATAGTAGCTGATAAGCAAGTAAGCTACTCCCAAAAGCTAGTATAGTCATAAAGGCAAACTGGATCAAAGGCCACTTCCAGGATTTGGTTTCCCTCTTTGTCACAGCTAGCGTACTCATACACTGCATCGCAAATACATAAAAGAGCAAGAGGCTAAGTGCTGTAGCAACATCATATCTAGGACCCCCTGTTAATGGATTTCGCTCAGCAGTCATCTTCTCTCTTAGGGTAGTGACATCTTCGTCATCTTGTCCTACACTATAGATCGTAGCCATCGTCCCAACAAAGACTTCTCTAGCTGCAAAAGATGTGATCAGTGCTATGCCCATCTTCCAATCAAATCCCAATGGCCTGATGGCGGGTTCGATAAACTTACCTAGGTGACCAGCATAGGATGCTTCGAGTTTTGCCGATGCTATAAGGTTGTCTGCCTGACTTTCATCCATCCGCGTTTGCTCTAGTGTAAGTTTAGTCTTCTCAGCAGCCAGTTGCATTTTGTCTCCGGGGCCATACGATGCTAAAAACCAAAGTATGATCGATATGATCAAGATGACGCGACCTGCTTCTATGATAAAAGTCCAAACTTTCTCTTTGACAGTAAGAAGTACATTAGCTAACCTGGGTTGCTTATACTGAGGAAGTTCCATCATCAGATATGACTGATCGTCAGACTTCAGTATGAACTTGAATGCAAGTGCTGATAACAGTGCAGCTACTATGCCCAAAACATAGAGTCCCATGAAGGCTAATCCCTGCAGATTAAAAATACCGACGTCCTGTGCAGGGACTACAAATCCAATCAGAACTGCATACACAGGTATCCTAGCAGAACAACTAATCAATGGCGCCACCATGATCGTGGTGATGCGCTCCTTCCAGTTAGCTATAGTCCGAGTAGACATGATAGCAGGTATCGCACAAGCACCGCTCGATATAAGTGCAACAAGGCTGCGGCCATTAAGGCCAAACCTTTGCATCAACCCGTCAAACATAAAGACCGCTCGCGACATATAACCGGACTCTTCTAACAAGGCGACCAATGCAAACAAGATCACAATCTGCGGAATGAAGACTAGCACTCCTCCTAAGCCAGCGATGATCCCTTCTGTAATTAGACTACTGAGCCATCCACTAGGAAGTACATCCGATACCGAACTCGACATCCATGCAAAGCCTTCTTCTATCCATCCCATCGGCGCTTCAGCAAATGAGTAAATAGCCTGAAAGACGAATAACATGATGGCAAAAAATATCAATGGTCCAAAGATTCGATGGGTGATGATATTATCAATCTTATCGGTCAGTGTACTTTTGACATCCTTAGATCTATGTTCTGCTTTCTTGATGATGGGTGTGAAGGAATTGAACCGAGACATCGTCTCATCTATCTGTAACCGCGTGCTCTGAAAGTCTATCTGATCGATACTTGAAGCAATCTGTATTCTATCAGCAGCCGAGAGGTGATGAAGCCACTCATGATGATGGGCAACTAGGAGGTTGGCATATTCTGATCTTTGAGGAACAACCTCAGCAGCAGCCTCGATCGCCTTTCTTTCCGCTGTTGTTCTTGTACTGTACACATTCGATGTCTCCTTCGTAGCTGACTGCTTGATGAGGTCTATCAACTTATACTTTAGTCCATCGATATTCAAACCCTCCATCGTGCTTACCTCTACCAATGGCACTCCTAGGTAATCTTTGAGAATAGTGGCATCATAACTGACCCCATGAGCTTCTATCAGATCCGTCATAGTCAGACAGAACAGTATAGGAATCCCAAGGTCTTTGATCTGAGTGGCAAGAAGAAAGTGCTTTTCTAATTCTTGACTAGCGGCTACATAGATGACGGCATCGGGGTAACTCTCACTATCTGGGTTTGTCAAAATCTCAACCACTACCTTTTCATCCGAAGAGTTAGGATATAGAGAGTATATACCGGGAAAGTCTATGAGCTCCACTTCATCACCAGAAGACAAACTTAAGGTTCCAACCTTCTTGTCAACAGTGACACCTGGATAGTTACTGATCTTTTGATTCAGACCTGTGAGGGCGTTAAACAAACTCGACTTCCCACTATTAGGATTACCGATCAGGGCAACTATCTTTTTCTCAGAATTCACTTGAGTAATATGGATTGAGCCTCCTTCTTGCGGATGGCTATGATCGTATCTCCCATGCGTATACAAAGTGAGGCACCCAATGGAGACTTTCTGATAAGTGAAATCTCAGTATCAGGTGTTATACCTAGTGTAAGAAGTGTGCATGCTATGCTACCCTCTTTGAGAGTCTTGATGACTCCACGCTCTCCTACCCTTAAATCTAGTACAGTCTTTTTCATGGGCTAATTGAGCCGTAAGATGTTACATTTTGAGCAAAGGATTCGTCACTCACTCTATGATTCTACTACTTAATATAGTTAGATAACTTTGTAGTATGGATAAGAGCTATAACATCGCGCTCATCGCTCATGACGGTAAAAAGGCAGAGATGGTTTCTTTTGTCTTGCGACATAAGGAGAAGCTCAAACTTTGTGCTCTTTATGCAACAGGCACGACTGGAGAGCATATCGCAAATGCTGGTTATAAGATCAACAAATTACTCTCCGGTCCACTAGGTGGGGATGCTCAGATAGCGACTATGGTCGCCGAGTCAAAACTAGATCTCGTCATCTTCTTTAGAGATCCACTTGACAAACATCCACATGAACCGGATGTACAGATGTTGATGCGCATCTGTGACGTGCACAACATACCTCTGGTAACCAATCCTGCTGGAGCGGAGTTAATTATACAATCACTTGGATAAGCGTGACAACAGAGGATTACAAGCAGATATCATCTACCATACCTAAGCAACCTGGGGTCTACAGATTTATCGATAAAGAGGATATAATTATATACGTCGGTAAAGCAAAAGCTCTTCGCAATCGAGTAGCATCTTACTTCGGTGAGAAAAAGCACCAAGCCTATAAAACTCGTACTATGGTGAAAAATGCCAGTAGGCTCGAGTACACTGTAGTTGAAACCGAAGCCGATGCACTTCTTCTGGAGAACACCTTAATTAAGAAATTTCAACCTCGATATAATGTCATGCTGAAGGATGCGAAGTCCTACACCTACTTATGCATCAAGAATGAGAGATTTCCTAGGGTCTTTTTTACCAGAAAAGTAATCAAGGATGGATCCAAGTATTATGGACCCTACACTTCTAAGTGGAAGACTAAGCAAATATTTGAAGTGATAAAAAATCTCTTCCCGCTTAGGACTTGCAATCTGAATCTAGCTCAAGACAAGATCGCAGCAGGAAAGTATAAGGTCTGTCTCGAGTACCACCTTAAAAATTGTGAGGGACCATGTGTAGGTGTGGAATCGGAAGAAGCCTACAACCTTAAAATAGAGCAGGTCAAGAATATCCTCAAAGGAAATTTCAAACCAGTAAAGGACTTCATCAAAGAAGAAATGCAGCGTCATGCTGAAAATCTCGAATTCGAGAAAGCGGAAGAGATGAAAGATAAACTTGGTCTCTTTTCTGAATATCAGGCGAAGTCGATGGTAGTAAGTCATACCATATCTGATGTAGACGTATTCTCGATAGACTCGGATGAAGAGTGGGCATTTGTCAATTATATGAAGGTGGTTAACGGTGCACTTATCAATACTGAGACTTTTGAACTCAAGATGAATCTCGACTCTGATCACGAAGAAATACTAGAGTATATCATCCCCATAGTACGGGAT
>CAYYBR010000133.1:0-11664 GCA_964470035.1 uncultured Saprospiraceae bacterium | reverse complement strand
CTCTTCTGTTGTATAACCATCAAAAGTAAATGAATCGGTAAGATTAGTAGGTACCTCGCAATTCCCCTCATGCATGTGATCTGGCAACACTTTTATAACCCCGTCTATTGAACACAGGACAGGATGTGGATATTTAACAAATTGAAAAATGCTCCCTGTTCCATAACCTGGGTAAACAAAGGAAGTACGATATACTGGTCTGATGGTCTGTGGACCGAGGTCAAATTCGCTGCCACCTTGATCATCAATTGTATCGTATTGTGTTCCATCAATTTGACCTGGAGCAACTTGTTCACCATTAGGTCCGACCATTGGCCAATGCCACCTTCTCATAGACCTTACTCTTGGAATTTTACCACACAATCCAAGCCCTAGGTCTTCATGATCACCTGTCGCAAAAACCCCTCCCCCTTCATCCATAAACTCAGTAATAGATCTTAATTCGCTTTCGGAAATGGAATCTGTTCGAGATACGCCAAATAGAAGAATCACATCATATTGATTAAGATTATGTTGGTCAAACTCAAACCCAATCTCATCAGCTTCGGTAATATTAGAATTAGAACGATGGGCCGTGGTAATATCAAATGAAGTAAAAGGTAATGGCTCATTAAAAGCTTTCAGAAATGTCACCAGACTAAATGCGTTAGGGTTTTGACTCTTGTAGGAACCTGAGCCATCCGTGACAACAAGCATTTTAATTGAGCAATGCACAAAAGGGTAATAAGGGAAAGGGAAAGGGTTTTTTGATAGCCTGTTGTAGTTCTTGCTATAAGTATATCTATCGGCTAATGTGTTGGTTAGACTCATGGTTGGTGTTTTATTGCGGCAAATTTGCTCAATTAGATTTTATCAATCAATCCCTATTTTTAACTAGTTCTTGTTAAGAAAATCAGATCCGTTTTGTTGTTATTTTATATTCGTAGCCTAGATTGACAATTCTTTTCATGAATACCATAATCACTCACTAAATCCAGGAACAAATACTAGAATTTGCCTAGTCAATTTTATAGAGCGGTGACCTTTTCCCAAAAGAGCTACTTACCCGGCGTACAGTATGAACGGGAGAAGAAGAAGCATGGGACGAACCAATATAATCAAGGAGGGAAACAGTTTCATCTCCTTAAGAAAAGACTGCTGTTAGAATAGCGAAACAACATAAAGTAAGTGATAGGACTGAATATACATTTCTCCAGTCTCAATTGATTTCGCAATCATGTCTAGAGCTAATACAGCTCCAAATCCTTGGTCCTCTGAATTGGCCATAATAGAGGAAAGAATGGTTTGCTGATCAAGCTCACAGATCTTGTCTTTCTCTAAGATCCCACATGTCGTGATAAACAGAGTTAGAGCAAGGCGATATATTAGTATCATCAGATTTTTCATGGCAACAGTTGATTTTTTTCTAAATATTGTGAATGAATTGCTACATTTCGCTCATATATGTCTCTGTTCAGCCTCTCTTACTATAACTCAGCATGGCCTGATACACAAGCTGATGAAGTCTATTATCGTGTGTGGTTTGTTGATGTCTACGAGATGAATAACGGGACAATTAATCTGTGCTCTTACAGTGACTTCTATATCGAAGCTCACTGCAATCGAGGTGATAATGAGATAGTGAAGTATGTTGCTATCGGGATTGATGAGGCTATAAGAAAATATGTGATATGAGTCCTTATGAGGTTTTTGATCTATACTATACTCGTTTTGATTCATTTCAGAATCTTTGGATGATCTATGGTACAGTTTACTTTGGGGTTCTTGCTTATGCTGTTTCATCGATGTCATCTCTAGGTAAATCAGAGTTTAAGGTCAACGCCATTATCATCTCATTTTTAGTCTTTGCATTGTTTAATTGTTTAGTTCAAGTAAGACTTTTTTGTGAATTGAGATCATTAGAAGAAATTGCTCAATTGAGTCTTGAAGAGGATAATAAAGCAATAATAAGAAGTAAAATGGCTGAAGCATTTGGGTTTACTGATGACAAAAGATTCATGGGAAGATTAGGCTTTAGTTCAAAATATATCGAATGCCTGAAGTCAAGAGGGTGGGGTGTGTTATTGTTCCATGGGTTATTTGATATAGCTCTAGTGTTTGTTTTGAGATTTTTATTTCGAAGAAGTCGAAGAGACTTACAGATGCAGTTGTTAAAAGAAAAATAAGAATGAATCGTATCTAACTATCAGCATGCGCCTTACTATTATTCTCGTCTATCCTTGTATATGAAGTGATAGACCTATGCTGAGCTGATCATTCTTTTGTTTGGGTGTTGGTGCTGCCACTACTTGGGGTTGTTGTGATGGCAGTTTGGATTGTTGTTGTGGCAAGTAATGTTGAGAAGAAGTTGGGACACGAAAAGGAGGTTCTTGATTGGTAGAAAGTGAGAAATATGAAATTTAACAAAAAGCGCTCTGACTAGTGAGGAGGTTTGATAAAAGAAGGGTTAATCGAAAGAGAAAACGAGATCAGAAGCTTTGGATTCGAAGGATAGATTCAAAAGTTAGGAGAAAGGCCCGAAGGCTAAGAAATGACGTTATTCCTAAGGATGAGAGGCGTATTCACTATACAAATCCCCATTATGAAATTTGTCGAGCACCCGAACAGTTGTCATTTGTTCATCACCCAGATGAAACAATCGGATTCCTAAATTCTCTTGAACACCTATTCAGTAAAAAGAAAAAAACATTTGTAGACTTATCTCAAACATACTTCATAGACATAGGTGTGATTGCTGCTCTTCTTTCCGTAATGAATCTATTTAAGGCAAAAGGAATAGGTTTTAATGGTAACTCTCCTAAGTATTTTGCTGCTCGTAAATTGCTTTATGATTCTGGATTCTTCAAAGAGCTTTTCAATCCTTCCGAAAATGAATTTGAATTCGGAGAAAAAAATCAACTTCACACCCAAGGAAGTAAAAAAGTTATAGCTGAACTCTCTGAGCCTCTAACTATTCAAACGGGGTATACGATTTTCAATGAAAAAAGAATTTTTAAGGGCTTACACAGAGTTCTAATGGAACTTCAAATGAATACTAATAACCACGCTGTTATAGGTGTAAAGGGTGCGAAGCCATGGTGTCTTTCTGTAAGGCATGACTTTGAAATGAAAAAAGTGCATTTTTCTTTTGTTGATTACGGAGTTGGTATTTTCGAAAGCCTTTATAACAAGCCTGAAAGCAATAAGTGGTTCAATATCATGAACAGGGTGAGTGAGCGGATAATACATGGAAAACAATATGAAGTTCTAAAATTGCTACTGGATGGTGAGCTACATAGGACCGCAACAGGGAAATCATATAGAGGGAAGGGGTTGCCGGGGATAAAAGAAGTTCAAATCAGGAACCAAATTAATAACTTGCATGTAATTACTAATAAAGCTTATGCTGATGTAGCCAATGACTCTTATAAAGAATTGAAGAATCATTTTAGCGGAACTTTTGTTTCGTGGGACATTGGGTCATCTAATTCGAATATATTATGGGCAGAATAATAAAAATAGCCCGAGATTTTTCACTAACACCAGGGTCTCGCTATAAGGATGAAGGAAATTTCTCGGCAGAAGAGTTCAGGGAAGATATTCTAACTCCGGAGTATTGTGAAGCCGTTAAGAACGGATATAAGTTAACAATTGACTTTGATGGCGCACTTGGATATGGAACATCTTGGCTAGAAGCATCTTTTGGTGGATTAGCACGAAAATATGGTGTTCAAGATGTACTGAATGTTCTGATTTTTGTATCCACTGAAGAACCATATCTGATAGAGGATGTAATCAATTACATTAAAAATGCAAAGGGTTAATTACAAGATAATTCTTGTTGCACTTATATCTTTTCTCTTAGGAGTATGGGGAAAGGGGGTAATCGCTAACCTTGAATTTTTTACTTTTAATCGTGATGTACAACTTGAAGTTGACTTATTAGGTCCAGTGGCAATACTAATCAACATTATTTTAGCAGTCTATATAGCCCGAAGCATATCATTGGCCAATGAAAAAGATAGGATTAAGAACTCTTTGGTCATTGGCTACATAAATAGTTTTCAAGAAAACCTCGAACGAGACTTCGCCAAGCTTCAGAGTTTAGATCAAATTGATTGCTTAGAAACTAAATCAACATTCAAGAAGTTAAGGATGACTCTGAATTCACTTCTAACCCTAATTACTGATCAGAAGATAATAGACGAAAGAGAAAAATTGTTATCAGAGACTCAAACCTGTTTAGGTAATATTTGGGAAGCAATGACAGATACTCCAAAAAAATCAGATAGAAGATCAACGAAAAGAACAAAAGAAGAAAGAGAAATTCTCAGAACAGAAAAACTGCTAATAGCCCATAGTCATCTTGATCAAATGCGTGGATTATTGTTTCGCTTGATAGTCAAACTCAAATAGAACTATTTACCTCGATTAATACGCTGCAATTTACGAAGCAGAGAACAATGAATTGCACAGTTGTATGAGTCAAAATATGATAAGAATGATAGCTCCCACCTCATAGACTGATATTACGCAATTCTCTTATTCTCAGTAATCCTCGCCTAAAGCATGTGCTAGCCGGAAGGTGGAAGACGGATTGATATCCCTATGTAATATCAACAAAAGTACCCCATAAATACCTTTTAGGAAAGTCGCAAAAAACAAAACCTTGCAAATCAATGACTTACAAGGTTTCTTAGTAGCGGCGGCAGGACTTGAACCTGCGACCTTCGGGTTATGAGCCCGACGAGCTACCAACTGCTCCACGCCGCGATGTTAAATTTTTTCCCTTCCTTAAGGGGTGCCAAATATACATCATTTGATCTTAATGGCAAGTGTGCTAAAAACTATCGGTTGCTCGAGTAGCGAGCAGCCATCATAGCAATAAAAAAGCCCTGATCTTCCTTTGAGGATCAGGGCTTTACTTACTATAATCAATTTCTTTATTAGTCTATTTTCATAAGATGTTCTGAAGAGATCATAACATCAGACTTGCTATCTCTGACTTCTATTTGATATGTGCCAGCTACAAGGTCTGATACATCTAATCGAACCTCTTGTACACCCGCGCTTACCGTGGACATATGAACTTCTTTACCAGTCATATCTATGATTCTTACTGTAGATGGTGCTGGTAATACCTTATCAAAAGAGAAGTTCGTGATACTTTCTACTGGATTAGGATAAACATTCATCTGCACTGCTGAAGGATCATCTTCTGCGCTAAATGATGCATCGATATATGTATCTACTTCAACTGCTCTTATCTGATTAGGTCCTTTCCACTCCATGACCTTTACATATGCTGTGGCATAGTCTGCTGTGGTCTCTGGATTGCTCCAGTTGATCTTCGATATAGCATCTTTATTATCAACTTTGAAGTTAAGTACAGCTATACGCTGCCAACTATGTTCTTCTGCTATAGAGATGCCTCCACTTATATTTTCTTGTAGGTCTATGCTAAAGTTGACAAAGCCGAGGTCGTCATCGTAAGCTAACTTATTGATATGGTCAGCATGTAGATCTTCAAAGAGTTCGTGCCACTGGATAGAAGAGTATAAGTCTTGGGGAAGATCACTTCTAGAATGATCTTTGACAAGTTCCAACTGATCAGCATCGTAGAAGAGTCTGATATTTTGATCAGCTAAGTAAAGTTCTCCTGCACCGTTATAGCGAATTTCGACATCGACATATACGGTCTGGGTAGCATTATCAAAGAAGCTGGGAACTAATCTTAAGGATACGTCCTCATTAGACCATGTGACTTGGCACACGAATGCTAAGAGAACACACAAAATTGTTTTCACGGTTAAAGTACGTTAGGTTGTCGGTAGTTGTGCGTTATTGAAAGACTCTCGTCCTTCATATACAAGACACTATGAAATTCTATACCACCTATGTCTTAAGGGTAAGCAGGTAGGGTATTTTATATGTGATATATTTCTTCCAAGTATAATGCTCTACTTTTCAATTCTTTACGAGCATAAAATAACTTTATTCTTGCTTTTGCGCTATTTTATAACATTAGATATGCTCTCTGCTAGAAAAGCCGAATTTTCTTTGTTAAAACATAGTGGTGGCTTCACTTTAATTACGTTATGGTGTGGGCCATCGACGCTTGTAAGTATATTTTTTTCTCTTAGTTGGTTGATAATTTTTTTTGCTAATTGTGGGTTAGGTTCCTTCATATCATGGTTTGTAACCATATCAAAGCCTAAAAAGAGCCCACTTCCGCGTACATCTCCTATCTCCTCATGCTCATTCATTAACTCCTTCATCAGTGTCTTTAGGTACTGCCCGGTCTTCGCAGCATGATCCATCAGTTGTTCTTCTTCAATGACATCAAGGACGGCATGGCCAATAGCACAGGAAACTGGATTGCCACCAAACGATGAAAAATACTCCATACCATTATCAAAGGAATCTGCGATCTCTCTTGTCGTTGCTACGGCTCCCATCGGGTGGCCGTTACCGATAGGTTTACCCATGATGATGATATCAGGCACAACTCCATGAAGCTGATATCCCCAAAAGCCATTTCCTGTGCGCCCAAATCCAGTTTGTACTTCATCTGAGATGCAGACACCACCCAAGCTTCTTATAGTTCTATAAATTTCTGCGAGGTACCCTTCAGCTAGAGGGACTTGACCTCCGCATCCTACGATAGGTTCGGCTATAAAAGCACCGATAGCTCCATGCTCTTGGATAAGATGGATGGCATCAGATGCATATGATAACCCTGCAGCCTCATCTTGGTATCTCCCTCTGTAGGCATCTGGAAGATCTAGCTCTAGGACATCCTCAGATCTACCTAATCCACCTTTGTTGCCATATTTATAGTGACTTACATCGATAGTGGTAGATGTGTTACCATGATAACCATGTCTTACCACAGCAGTGGCTTTTCGACCTGTGTAAGTACGTGCCAACCTGATAGCTAAGTCTGCGGCAGCACTGCCACTATTCACTAGAAATACCTGATCGATGTGATCAGGGAAGTAAGACAAAAGTCGCTCACAATAAGTAGCGTGGTTATCATAGAGATATCGTGTATTAGTATTCAGTCGGGCCATAGCTTGTTGTCCTGCCTCGACTACCCTTGGATGACAGTGACCCACTTGGATGATATTATTATATGCATCTAGGATAGCATTTCCTTCAGCATCATACATATACTGAAAAGCCGCTTTAGTCATGTGTATGGGGGCAGTGTAACTGAGAGAGTAGGCAGTAGGCATGTATCTTTCTCTGCGCTTTCGCAAATGTTTGTCGAAGGATACTGCAGGATAGCCGAGTGTCTTGCGCCATTGATTTTTAGCGCGGATAGGATTGATAGTGATCCACTTAGATAGAAGATCCCACGCTCCGCGATTGCTCACTTGGGCATAGCTGTTTTCTGGTTGATCTTTTGCGGCTAAAGCTGACTGCAGTACACTGGTACATAGTCGACCCGCTATGAAATAGTACAACAGATCAACTTCGTGTTTTTCGATCTTCTTGCTGCGATTATATCCTTTTATAAACTCGGAGATCACCTGAATAGGATCTTCATTATCTATCGCCAGATAGGTAGAGGCCACCGCAAGCTCATTAAGTACATAAGAGTATACCATATCACCAAAGTCTATAAGCCCAGTCGGCTTACTTCCTAGACAGAGGATGTTGTAGTCATTCGCATCATTATGTATGTATGCCTTTCTTAAAGTTGAAAGCTGAGGGATGATCTCAGTTTTCCATTGGATAGTGAAATAGGAGACTAGTGCTCTTCGCTGTGGTTCTCGGATATGATTGATGTAGGTTGTATTGTCGAGAAAATTAGCGAGATCCCATGGTATATTCCTGCCCTTGATGATTGGAGCGCTCACACCTTCTAGCGCATTATCTAGTTCACCTATCTGCTCTCCAAGAGTATTTATATCTAGGGTTGTGTGATCGTTTTCTGCCCATAGATCACCATTTACGAAAGTGATCAATCTATAGAAGACCTTCTGAGTCTGGTCTTCAACAAGGGTCTCCCCACTGACTGCAGCAACGGGCTTTGGGATGTCTAAGCTTATATCCTGCAGTTGTGAAAGAATCTTGTTTTCTGCATGTATGTCAGCTAGCGTATCCTCTGAGTAAGGATAGATTTTTAATATATAGGTCAAAGAACCTGTCGATATTTTATAGTTCGTACTTATATACCCCTCTAATTGATCGATGATAATATCCTTGAGACCATAATGAGATGACAGTACTGACTTGATATCTTCCAGTCGCATGAAGCGAAGGTAATGAGATGACTTGGTGTAAGTCAGATCTCTCTTAATTTTGATGCATGATAGCAAAGCGTGTGGTGATCAAAGATGATCGTATCCGAAGTCTGGAGAGAAGACATCCCTGGATCTTTTCTCGGGGTATCCAGAGTTCTGATAATTGTGAAGATGGAGACATAGTCGAAGTATATAGCCGTAAGGATAGGTTTCTAGGTATGGGCTATTGGCAAGACGGCAGTATCATGGTCCGTATCTTATCATTTGAGAAAGAAAGTATAGATCTCGCATTTTGGATGAAGCGGCTTAGTCAAGGCATTGAGCTAAGAAAAGAGCTTGGTTATCCAAGTTCCCATACTACCGCCTATCGCTTGATTCATGGCGAGGGAGATCAGTTATCAGGATTGATCATCGACATATATGATAGCATAGCTGTCATACAATGTCATACGATAGGTATACATCGACAACTAGATCTGATCGCTGAGGCTCTTATATCTCTCCTTGGTTCTCATATAAAAACGATCGTCTCGAAAAGCGGAAATACTCTCCCACATGACTATGCTCAAAATCATCCTGATGAAGTAATCCACGGCACCATAGATGAGGCGGTTATCCTGGAAAATGGACACCAATTTATCATAGACGTCGAGCATGGACAAAAGACTGGATTCTTTCTAGATCAAAGAGATAACCGCGCGCTTGTCGGTGATTTTTCTGAAGGCAAAAGTGTACTTAATCTGTATAGTTATACTGGCGGTTTTTCGATTTATGCACTTGATCAAGGAGCGGCCAACGTTACATCTGTTGACATATCTGCACCGGCTATCGAGATATGCGATCGCAATGCGGCAAAATCCAATAACCCTAACGCACATCAAGGACTAGTAGCGAATGTACATGAGTATCTGAAGACCTTGGAGGATGATGTCTATGATATCATTGTCGTCGATCCACCTGCATTTGCTAAGAGTACAAGGAAGAGACACAACGCCATCCAAGCGTACAAAAGGATCAATGCTGCGGCTATAAGAAAGGTGAAGAAAGGAGGACTTATCTTTACTTTTTCGTGTTCGCAGGTCGTTGATGCTCCTATATTTTATAATACCATCATGAGTGCTGCCATAGAAGCCAGAAGGCCCTGTCAGGTCCTAAAACGTCTGTCTCAAGGGGCTGATCATCCCGTCAGTATCTATCATCCAGAAGGGAGTTATCTAAAAGGGCTATTGCTAAAAGTGGGATAAAAACTGTAGAAGGCCGATTTTGCAGATTTTTGAAAGTATACTACAGAGGCACTAAGCATCCAAGGGGAGCTCGGTATTATAGTATCTAATGAGAATCGGTGATTAAGAAGCTAGCTTCATGAAGTCTGACCAAGCGGAGTTAGGATCTACCCGCTGATATTCTAGTGGTTCAGATAAGTTCTGCTCTATGATGACTTCGACAGGGTCTGCCTGATGGGATACAGACAAACCATCATCCACCTTGCGGTTAGATGTCTTAACTGTGCTCTGAGCTACATAACTTTTTGGTAGCTTGGTCATCAAGTTGGTTTTTACCGAACTTTCATTCGGATGGCTAATAATAGCTCAAGGGTTACTTCAAATTTATGGGTATTCATGATGAAAAGTGTTCACTATAGAGGAGATTGGTGTCAGATACTTTGCAATAAAGCCTAAAAAATATACTCAGAGTACAGAAATTATCGAGGATTCATGGATATCATACTTCCACCACAGATCATATGGATATACTGGCACCAAGGAGTAGAACAAGCTCCTGAAGTTGTGCGAAAGTGCATATCGTCATGGAAAGAACTGAATCCTAGCTATGAAGTAAGAGTCTTAGATCGTCATGCTGTTGTGAAGTTTGTCGATACAGACCTACTCGCTTATAACAAAGCAGCTAAGAAGTCATTAGCAGCTTACAGTGATGTGCTTCGGATCAATTTGTTAGAAAAATATGGAGGAATATGGGTAGATAGTACCTTGCTTTGTCTACAACCACTGAGCCAATGGCTAGAAAGAAAGGAATACGATTTTTTTGCTTTTTCTAATCCTGGACCTGACAGGATGGTGTCTTCATGGTTCCTAGCAGCAGATAGAGAATCATATATCGTACAGCAGTGGAAAAAAGCATGTGATGCATACTGGTCTCGATGGAAGTTAAAAAGACCGTACTATTGGCTTCATTATCTTTTTGGAGAAATATATAACTCTGACGAGCTTTTCAAGGAAAGATGGGACTTCGTAGAAAAGATAAATAGCGATGGGCCTCATCATCTGACTCCTTTTAGACAAAAGTTTTTTGAAGAAGCAACAGCGGAAAGAAAGACAAAATTATTAGGACAAAACTCACCGGTACTTAAACTGACATATAAGTGCCTACAAGATGGGTATCCTCGTGGATCCATGATCGACTATGTCTTACATGAACTTTAGATAAAATACCATCTCGTAAGCTTTATACTGTACGTTGAGATATCTAATTATGCGAGAGCAGTCTTGTCTAAAAACTCGAGCCAGGCCATAGAAGAATCAACACGTTGATATTCTATTTCCTCTGCGAGATTTTTATCTATAAGATTCTCGACATTTTTTTTGGTTGATGGTGACCGCGAAGATTCATTGCTTCCATACGTATTCGTACGAAAAGCAGTTTTCAATACTTGGGCAAATTGTAAATAAAACATACCACTAAGTTTGGTCTACCTCTCATCACTTCAGATAAGAGATTGGGGTTAGCAATGAATATAGTCTCAATATGGTACGAGATAGGAAGATATAGTAATGCGCATTCGAAATCCACGTATCGCTAAGAAGTTGATGTAAACTGGTTGACAATCAAGAAATATATATTCTAGTTTATACAGGTAAACGGTTGTGATATTTTATTGATACTTGATATCTAGCAATTAAATTTTGAGCAGTATGACTAAAAGCACAAGTGTTAGTACTGAACAATAACTGTATATGCAGGCAAGATTTATCTTTAGCCTATGACTAAGTTTGTCAAGACAACAGAGGAGCCTTCGCCATATCGAGATCTGGAGAAGAAAAGCACGTTAGAGCTTATCACATCGATTAACCAGGAAGATCAAGTAGTGCCACGAGCTATCGCCAGTAGACTTGCTCAGATAGAAAGATGTATCGATGCTATAGTACCACTTATGAAAGAAGGTGGAAGGTTGTTTTATATCGGAGCGGGTACGAGTGGGAGACTTGGTGTAGTCGATGCATCAGAATGTCCACCTACTTTTGGTGTGCCTCATGACATGGTTATAGGTATCATGGCTGGCGGAGATGTAGCAATTAGAAAATCTGTGGAAAGAGCAGAAGATGATTTAGACCAATCCTGGAAAGACCTCACAACCTATAACATAGACGAGAGAGACTTTGTGATCGGCATAGCAGCATCTGGTACTACTCCCTAT
>CAYYBR010000132.1:0-11696 GCA_964470035.1 uncultured Saprospiraceae bacterium | reverse complement strand
TAGAGATCGATACAGAAGTGTCGATCTACATCCCAAATGTTTTTTCTCCCAATGGAGATAATATAGAGGATGAGTTTTTTATATCACCTTTTGGCCGAAGTCTAGGTGTCATCTCTACCTTTAATATCTATGATCGTTGGGGAGGACTGATCTGGGCTGCATCAGGTGATAATCAATCCTGGACAGGTACAGATGAGTCTGGTCAGCCAGTCATAGAAGGGACTTATGCCTATATACTTGAAGGTGCTTTGATCAACGGTGACCCAATTCAGTCATCAGGTACTATCCTTTTGACTAGATAGCTTAATATCTTTGTATCATGTTTAAAGTTTATCTCGAGCTTGGTTTCAAGCACATTCTTGATCTAGATGCCTACGATCACATCTTGTTTGTGATTGTACTATGTGCCGTATATAGTTGGAAAGATTGGAGGAAGATTCTTGTTCTTGTGACTGCGTTCACCCTAGGGCATAGCATTACTCTAGCTCTTTCAGCTCTGGGTATTGTTGTATTCTCTGTGGAAGTGATAGAGTTTCTGATACCCTTGACTATCATTGTTACGGCTGTGGCTAATATCACTTTGGACCATGATACCACAAGAGTGATCCGACTCAATTATTTTTTAGCTCTCTTTTTTGGATGCATCCATGGCTTAGGATTTTCTAATTATCTGAAAGCACTTTTAGGGGATGAAGAGAGCATCGTCCCACCACTCTTATCTTTTAATCTTGGTGTAGAGCTAGGACAGTTGATTGTCGTTGGCTTGATATTTATACTTAACTACCTACTAATTCAACTTGTAGGCGTAAAGCAAAAATCCTGGACTATATTCATGTCTGGAGCAGCTGCCGGGATAGGATTTATACTGATCAAAGACGCGGTGTTTTGGTAATCAAAAGTAGTAGAACATTACTGCTAGTTTTACTGACCATGCTACAGTCCTTATCCAATTAGTCTTTATGAGGCGCTCGACCTCATCTCCCTTGTAAGAAGACGATAACCTGTTATGGAGAGGCACTTGTATCCCAAATGTTGATCCCCATATGATCAATACCAGGAGCAGATATATCCAAGCGACTGAGTGAGATCCAATATAGACTTCGTAACACACTAGTATTAGTTCAGCAACCATAAGAGGAGCTACGATGGGTGTGATGTTGAGCGTGTGCATATGATGAAAGTCATCGGCCTTTGCCGACCCCACATATTTAAAAGCAGGATAGTGTACTCTTTGGATAATCCATATGATGCCGACCAGCATACTTGTTATGACGATATGTATCGTATGTATCACTTCCGTAAATATTTGCCTTGAGCGCTAAGTCCCTTCGCTTGAGACTTGCTTGAGTACTACATAGGATCCTAAGATCGCAGGTATAAAGATCAAAAAGCTACGATGAAGGATCGTGATGGTAAATGCTTCATCTGCAGACACAAATGCTGAGAGCAATGCAACTAGCGAGACTTCCGCTATGCCACTCCCTCCAGGACTGGGGGCGAAGTATAGTAGAAGATACTGTACGGCCATCACAGCGATGATACCCCAGAAGCTTGGATTCAATCCTAGGGCCATACAGAATAGATAAGCCAGCGCATATTTATTGAAGTAGAGGATAATCGTCAAGACAAAGCTGAACAACATAAGCTGTGGTTTGGTCTTGATCAAGTTGATGTATTTGATCTGGTATTCTTTCATCTGCTCCTCCGCCTTTTCGCCCCATCCGAGAAGTTGTGTACCCCATCTGCCTGAGATCTTGGCTAAGAGCCTAGCAAGAAATCTAAGTATACGTCCTATCAGCCTAGGTGAGAAGAGAGCTACCATCACAACTATAAACATCGTCGTGAATACACTAAACCCAAACTCTGTTAGATGCTTCACAAATCCATCAGGCACCTTGTCATCAAGGATATATAGAGCCGCAGCTCCAGATAGAGGAAAGAAGATCAGTGTCGATATCCAGTTATAAAAGCTATTAGAGATATTGTCAGGTATGCTGACTCCATGTCTATAAAACATATACCACTGCGCAGGCCCACCACCACTTTGCGAAGGTGTCACTGCACCCATAAAGATGTTAGCGAGGTTGGCTTTGACACTGGCCCAGATGCTTATACCAGGCACAAACTCTCTGACAAATATGTGGTTGCGCAGAGCACCGATATACAGATCGTTAAATATGAAGATGATACCGACAAGAAGATAGACTGGGTTGATCTTTTTCCAGACCTCTAAGCTCTGTCCAGTATTAGTATATAAGAAGATGACTACCATCGTCACGATAGTGATAACGGCGAAGATGGCTATCCCTCTTTTTACAACCTTTGGGTTAAAGACCTGGGAGGCCTCCATCTTATGATGCTTGCCCTTATCGCTCATTCTATCACTTCTCTTCCGTACACGTTAAATAAAAAGATAGGGTAAAATATGGTATCTCTTCCAAGCAACACAAAACCAGCTAGGTTAATAGATAAATGATAGAGATTAATATATATGTTACCTTTATGTGCTCGACCTACGGACACTGCTCCCATATTTACTAAAAGTATATGACATTTAAAGAACTCGGTTTAGAGCCCACCTTGCTGGAAGCATTGGACTATATGGGCTTCGAATCTGCCACACCTATCCAAGAGCAAGCCATACCATTGATCTTACAAGGTCAGGACCTACTAGCTTGTGCGCAGACAGGTACTGGTAAGACCGCGGCATTTATATTGCCGATATTAAACAAACTAGCCGCTACTCCAAGCGAACATATTAATACACTGGTGATAGCACCAACTAGAGAACTAGCACTTCAGATAGATCAGCAGGTTCAAGCCTTTGCTTATTTTGTCAATGCAAGTTCTTGTCCGATATATGGGGGCGGAGATGGTAGTGACTTTGAAACCCAGAAAAGAGCCCTTACTTCTGGGACAGAGGTGATCGTAGCGACTCCAGGAAAACTCATCTCTCATATGAATATGGGTTATACCAATTGGGACAATGTCGAACACCTCATCTTAGATGAGGCCGATCGCATGCTTGATATGGGATTTTATGAAGATATCATGAAGATCGTTGGATTCCTTCCGAAGAAAAGACAGACACTGATGTTCAGTGCAACGATGCCACCAAAGATCAGAAAGCTAGCAAAGTCGATACTCGTGGATCCTGGAGAAATAAGCCTAGCTATCTCCAAGCCCGCAGAAGGAGTATTACAAGCGGCATATCTCGCTTATGATAGTCAGAAAGCAGCTCTAATTAAGGGGCTCATAGATGATAAACCGAACTATACAAGCATCATTATATTTACCTCAACTAAGAAGAAGGTGAGTGAGATCGTTCGAGCATTAAAAGGAAATGGATATGGTGTGCAAGCCGTCAGCAGTGATCTAGATCAAAAAGATCGAGAGGATGCCGTTAGAAAATTCAGAAGCCATGAGACAAGAGTGCTTGTAGCTACTGATGTACTTAGTAGGGGTATAGATATTAAAGGTATCAATCTTGTTATCAATTATGACGTACCTAATGATGCTGAAGATTATGTCCATAGGATAGGTCGTACGGCACGTGCTGACAGTACTGGAGTGGCACTTACAGTGATCAATCCAGATGATATGTATAAGTTTTCGCGTATAGAAGCACTTATAGAGATGGAGGTGCCTAAGGTGGCACTACCACCAGCCCTTGGTGAAGGTCCTGCATGGTCTACGAAACCAGTACGTCGCGGTGGAAGAGGATATGGCCAGAAAGGGCGTCAAAACCGCAAAGGACGAAATAATGGTGGTCGTGGTAAACCTTATAAAGGACGAAAAGAACGGACTTAGTCATAACCAATACTTCCTACTATGGAACACATACTGCAACCACAGACTATCGGACAGTTTTCTATAGCCGTATTTATTGCGATCGTTTTTCTACAGTCTGGCATAGACAAAGTGATAAGTTGGAAAGGCAATCTCAGCTGGCTCAAAGGCCACTTTTCAAAGAGTCCTCTTGCTGGTGTTGTTACACCTATGCTCGCAGTGATAACTATAGCCGAGCTAGTAACCGGACTGATGGCGATATATGGTCTTTACTGTTTACTTGCGTTTAAAGATGCCACCTGTATAAAGTATGCTGTAGCTCTGGGCTTAGTAAGCCTTTTGATGTTACTATTGGGTCAGCGCATCGCCAAAGATTACGAAGGCGCGAAGACTATCGCCATTTACTTTGGAGTACTACTTGTTGCTTTGTTACTCTTTAATTAAACCGTAGAGCTCTACTCCCGCATCGTAGTATTTGTCTCCTTGTACCCAAAACGGTACTGAGTCAGCATTTGCCACACTTATCGCAGTTAGCATGTACGACTTTATATACTTCTCGACATAATTAAGGTTTACACTCTCTAGTTCATCCCCTGCCTGATGATAGTACTTGAATATGTCTTGATCAAACGCTCTAAATCCCATACTATAAGTAGGTGCGGGTATACCTAGGACAGCGAAGTTAACATTGTCAGAACGGTCAAAAAGATTTTGCTCAGGTGCAGGATCTTCGATAGCTCCGAGACCCATCTCTTGAGCAGCTGTACCGATGATGTCAGTCATCCCCGTACGATCCATCCCAAAGATGGTAACTATGGTAGTATCACTATAACCTGCATTATCAATATTAAGATTGAACTTGATGTTACTAGGTTTTACTGGAAGGTTCTCAGTAAAGTGTCGACTCCCAAGTAGCCCTTTTTCTTCAGCTGTAAAAAGCACAAATATGGAGTTCCTCCTAGGAGGATTTTTAGAGAAGTACTGAGCTAGAGAAAGGATACCTGTTGTGCCGATAGCATTATCTCTAGTCCCGTTATATATCGTGTCTCCTTCTGCATCTGGATTGCCGATGCCGACGTGATCGTAGTGAGCAGAGTATACGATATATTCATCACTAAGTGTAGGGTCGGTGCCTGGCACTATGGCCATCACATTATCTGATGTAAATCTATTTCTTGCTACTTCGTCCATGGCTATGGATAGCGTGTTGCTTGGATCTTCTAAGTTGGCGATAGTAAGGCTATCAGTGGTCCCTACCCAGAGATTTGGGAGATCAGTATTTGATCTTCCATCATCTACGGTAGTCTGAGAGGAGGTTCCAAACTGCCGTAAGAATCTCCAAGGGATGGCACGGCTCTGGTAGATCTCTACTAAGGCTATACCTCCTGCATCGATCACTCGCTGTCTTTTGGCTCTGGACATTTCCACCCATTCTATAGGTGCAGTGCTCACGCCATCGCCTGCTCGACTTACTGCTATCTTGCCTGTAAGATCTACGCCATCCAGATCATCTTTATTACCAAATCCGATAAAGACTGTTTCTGCCGTAGTATTTAGTGCTGTACCATTGATAGCGATGAAGTCATCTGGAAATTTTAGTTCGATACCATCTGTTGTCATAGTGGCCTGTGAAGGAGGGTCAAATGATACAAACGGCACACCCTGAAAATAGGTGCCGTCTACTTCCTTAAGTCCATGTCTTCTAAAATGCGATGCCACATATACAGCTGCAGCCTCAAGACCTTCGCTTCCGGTATCTCTTCCTTTTAAAGCATCAGATGCTAGAAACTCCAAGTGAGCTCTAATGCTGGTCTGATTTATCTCGCTATTTATTTTTTCTAAGTTGGTCGGTGGTGCTACAACTACAACTGGTTCTACTGTCTTACAAGAAGCCAGTGCGAAAAAGAGAACGACATATAGAACACAGAACTTGGCCAAGGTCATAATTAAGAATTTTTAGATTGCGAAGAAAAGGGTTTTTTATATAATACTATCGGTCCTTCAGGCGATAGACACATTTTAAACAGCTGTATATATTATTATAAGATGCGATCTTCACGTCTACAAGCCCATGGCTGAGTATAAAGGCTCGGATGACATCTCTAGAAAGATCAGTGTCTACCTTAGAGGCCTTTTTGGGCCATGAGATCCATAGTGATGACGATGTATGCATAGATGATATCAGGTCAGGATATACTTTGGTGAGCTCGTCCATTTTGTACACAAAAGCATGTATGATATCGCTATTCTCAACAAGCTTACTGCGCGTTGATACATTTTCCGGCAGAGGTTGTAGTAGCTCTAAGTAGTCGTCCGGTGCCTGCCACGTAGAGATAACATGTCCTGGTTTACAACCTAATTTTTTGCTTAGCGTAGTTCCACTATATCTAGACATGTTTAATAAGATATTTACGAAAGTGAAAACATTCTACATGATACGATTAGCAGTAAGTGTGGATAGAGTGGGGTGTTCGCTCCCACCTTTGGGCTCCACTGTGATATTTAACGAAGTTGCGTCATCGAGGTAGTTAATGGGGATGGCATCATTGATAGCTAATGCCGCATTGAAGGTGCCAAGACTCTTCATTTTTCCATTTACATCTGCCCATAGTTGGTAAGTCTCGTTGCTACGGATACTCGGTAGATCTATAACCCGAAGCATGGACTTGCGGAGGTCAGTATTCCAATAGACGATGACTTGACTTTCATTACTACGGTTTTTGCCTTCAAGTATATATGGTCTCGTGCCTCCATGATTGATATAAGCATAGATCTCATTCACCTTATCGTAATCTCGTCGTAATTCTTCTATCTCTATGGATTGCTCTGCTATCTCCTTTTTATAGTTGTTCGCCTCAGCATCCATGAAAAACCAAGTTACCAATGCTCCTATTAGGACAGCTGCCGCTGGATACGTCCACTTCGATATGGATATCTTATTAGAACGTTGTGTAGTATTTTGAGTCGGGATATTGTTACCGCTCATGTCTTTTATGACGCACTCTCTACCATCAGGAAGTACTACAGTATTATCACTTATCAACTTCCTGTTAGTGGCTTCTAGTGATGATAACCTTTCTCTGACAGACTTATGTTCAACCCTAAGTAGATCTACTTTGAGCCTCTCCTCAGGAGAAACATTTCCGAGGACATATCTCTCAAGGAGATTACTACTTAGTATGTCATCTAAGTGATCGTTCATGGGAGAAAAGAAGTCTTTGGATGAGTAGTTGGTACGATTGCTGGTCGAACATTGTATTCACTAAATGAAGAATTGTCAAAATTGTTGAAAAGCAAAGTCTCTGAAAAAAAATTTGAATTCTGAAATCTAGAGATTCTAATGCCCAGTATAGGCTCTATTATAAAAGCCGCCGAAATTTTTTTCAGCGGATTTTAACGTTAGTTGCTTGATACCATATTGATATCCATCGTTGGATATGGGATGCCTATACCTTCCTTATCGAAGGCCTTTTTTACATTTTCTTGCATATAAAACAGAGTATCCCAGTAGTTTTCGCTTTTGACAAATGGTCTTGTTGCAAGATTAACTGAGCTATCTCCCAGCTCTGCCACCACTACACCCTGGGCAGGGCTATCAAGTATATGTGGGCAGGACTTTCCGACTTCAAGGATGACTTGCCTTGCTTTATCGATGTCGTCACCATACCCTATACCAAAGGTAAGCTCTACACCTACAGTGCCTTGCCCAGATACATTGGTGATGCTATTACCTGTGACATTACTATTGCCAACAATTATGCGTTGATTATCTAGTGTTTTGAGGGTTGTGTTAAAGGCATTAATGCCTTCGACAGTACCCATGTGATCTCCACCTATCTTCACCAGATCACCAACCTTGAATGGTTTGAATATCATGAGCATGACACCGCTTGCAAAGTGACCTATGGTTCCGTTGAGGGCCATGCCGACACCTACCATGAGGGCGCCTATGATGGCAACAAAAGAGGTAGTATTGATCCCAACCATCGATGCTACTGATAGGAAGAGCATCACCTTTAGAAGTACGCTAGCTATAGATGTTAAGAAGTTGGCAAGTGTTACATCAAAACGACTTGATAATAGTCGGCTCAATCCACCTACGATTTTTCTTATGATCCATAGCCCGATGACGAACGCGACTATAGCTAACAAAACTTTTGGCGCATACTGGACGGCCATGCTGATGCCTTGATCCAGGTAGTTACTTATTTCCATTAATTAAATTGTTGTTGACATGACGAATGACATTTTGACTGGGGTAAAGCCCATAAGTCACCCTAAGATTTATCATATGTTAAATCTTGATATGTAAGCGACAATATCAGTGAACTACTTCGTCTAAGAAGACACCCCAATGAGGTTCGTCACGCAGAGTATAGTGCCACCACTCCTTGCTATAGGGTCTGAAGTTAGCCCGATTCATATGATCTTTTAGTAGTTGACGATTGGCGGTTTGTTCTTTGGCAAGCTGTGCATAATCATGATGACTGATCTCTCCAAAAAAGTCATAAGTTGCTCCCATATCGACCTCTTTACCATCTACGAAACGGTAAAGGGTAAGGTCTACGGTACTACCACGACTATGGCCAGATCGGCTAGATATGTATCCTAGATGGTGGAGGTTTTTTTTGTCGAGATTAGGATAAAATATATGCTTCGTGAGGGTATCGGAAGCTTTTGTTGACCAAGTCTTAAAGTGATCTACTGCTCGCTGAGGCCGATAAGCGTCAAATATTTTCAGGCCATATCCCTGTGCTGCGAGAGTTTGTTCCGCTCTCTTTAAAGCGATGGCCGACTTCTTGGTCATAACGAGTCGATCACAACTATATCCGGTGATCGTATCTCCCACAAAATTATTGGATCCAGCATATCGCACATCATACTGAGCATGCTCAAGCAGTGTATCGAGAAATACAAAATCCCATTTGTCCATCCAAGCATTCGATTCTTGACCAGTTACACTTACGTAAATGAAAGTTGCTAAAACCAAAAAAGACCACTTCCTCATCATTCAAATATAATGATGCCCAGATATCAACTATGCCCCTAGCTCTATGTTAACTATCAATGAAGAGACAAAGCGAATTGTCAAGACACACTAGATCAGAGGTGCTTCAAGAACAAACCATTCAACTCAAAGCTAATACTCCAGCTAAGATTATGTTGGCCTATCAGCTCACTGATAGGGATATGGACAGGATTGTAGAGATGGCATGGGAGGACCGCACTCCTTTTGATCAGATCACTGTGCAGTTTGGATTGACTGAAGGTCAAGTGATCCGCTTGATGAGACATCAGATGAAGTCATCAAGCTTTAGGATGTGGCGGCAGCGTGTGCAAGGTAGAAGGACCAAGCATATATCCAAAAGAGGATATCAAGAAGGATCTTTTAGATGTAGCCGCCAGGGTCATATCAATAACAATAAAATCAGTAAGCGATGAGTAAACTTTTGGTGATAGGTGGAAGTAAAGGAATAGGGAAAGCCATACTATCTAAACATCTAAAAGATCGAGAATGCGTAAATATCTCAAGAACACAACCCGATGTCCCAGGTTCTTATGAGCACCATGGGCTAGATGTTCTGACTGATGACCTGCCAGACATAGAAAATCTGCAGTCTATAGTGTACTGTCCAGGTAGTATAAATCTTAAGCCGATAGGATCTCTCAAGGAAGAGGATTTTAGGAAAGACTTCGATATTAATGTCCTAGGCGCGGTACGCGTTGTCAAAAAATTTCATCGACAACTGAAGAAAGTGCCAGGGGCGTCGATAGTCTTGTTTAGCACGGTAGCTGTGGCACAAGGCATGGCCTTTCATGCTAGTGTTGCAGCATCTAAAGGAGCTGTAGAAGGACTCACTAAAACTCTTGCAGCAGAACTCTCGCCAAACGTTAGGGTAAATGCTATAGCTCCTACGATCACAGATACACCATTAGCTTCAAGCATATTGAAAAATGAAGAAATGAGACGTAAAATGAGCGATCGTCACCCATTAAAAAGGATTATCAAGCCAGATGAGATAGCGGCACTAGCTGCCTATCTTATAAGTGAGGATAGTGCGTCGATGACAGGTCAGATACTACAAGTAGGTGCTGGTATTACATCCATCCGTTAGGATTCAATAGAACTAAATCCTATGAGAGTAGTTTACTATCTAAACAGGTAGGACATGTTCGGTTTATTCAAAAAGAAGTCGGAGCAAGACAAACTCCGTGAAGAATATAAAAAGCTTACTGAAGAGGCTTTTCGTTTATCAAAAACGGATAGAGTTGCTGCAGATCAAAAGACAGCAGAGGCTGATAAGATCATGACTCAACTTGAGAGTTTGAATAACGTTGGTTGATCAATCCATGAGATGTATATCTCTCGATGAAATACTTGAGGCTCCCTCTCTTTGGCGGAGACATCTCATCAATAGCATAAGCGGTTATAAGTCAGCTAATCTTATCGGGACAATGTCGCCTGATGGAGTTGCTAACCTATCTCTGATAAGTAGTGTAGTTCACCTCGGTGCAACGCCGCCGCTACAAGGTTTCATTATTCGACCTCTTTCTGTAGAAAGACAAACCTATGAGTACATAAAGAATACAGGAGAGTATACCATCAACCATGTTCATTTAGATTTTATAGATAGAGCTCACTACGCATCGGCAAAATTTGAAAAAACAGAATCTGAATTTGAACACTGTAGATTGACTCCTCAATTCAAAGGGAGCTGTGGAGCACCATTTGTAAAAGAGTCTCTTGTCAAAATGGCCATGAAGTTCGAAGATGAGTATCTCATCAAACAGAATAATACAATCATGATTGTGGGCAGTATCCAGGCTATTTATTTGGATGAATCCAGCTTGCAAGAAGATGGTAATCTAGACTTGAGCAAGGTGGACGATGTTGCTGTAAGTGGTCTTGAGACGTATTATAAAGTTGAAAAAAAGAAGCAATTCGCTTTTGCTAGAGTAGGGCAGTGGCCTACTTAATAAAGTAGTGATAGAATTAGCTAGTAGTAAGTAACTACTGTTCTGAACTGAGTAATTGTAATCTTACCAAGCCATAAGTACTCTTATGGTCTGTCGGGCACCACGTAGAAAGTTCTTCTGTCACTATTAAAAGCTGAGAAAACACCTACACCATTATTGATATTTGATGGCGGTTCATTGAGATCTCTCGAATCTTGGGTCCTATTTTCATACAGATCAGCATACTCTTGATTAATATGAAAAACTTCGACTGTGTAAGACCCAAATGAAACAAGAGTCCCCGCCAGGAAGGATAAACTTGACTCGTTAGTAGGCTCAGATACGAATCTAAAAGTCTCTAGAGCATCCAACACCTGCTGAGGGAAGATGGGTATAAAAGTATCGTCTGCACTTTCTACAACCATGAAGTAGAGATCTTCTTCAGGATTATCCCAACTGGCATCGATACTAGATTCCTGCAGAAATTCTTGGATAGTATTAACTATAGCTGCCATGCCTGAAGAAAGAGATAACTGAGGCACTTTGATCGTGTCCTGAGAGATACTAAGTCCAGTTGTTGGCGTAGGTACAGTCGTTATAGCAGTGGCCGTGATACCATTAGCTATGACCTCTAATTCAAATACGTCTCCAGTTTCGACAGTCAGATCATCACCTGGGTAATTATAATTTCCTTCACTGTCAGAGGAAACAAGTGGAAAACGAGCTCCTTCCTTGATGATGGTGACTTGGGCATTATTGATAGGTGCAGATGTATCGTCCTCTGAAGTTAGAGGGAATGTAGTTTTGATCTTTATGTCATCTACAGGCTCGCCAGCAAAGAGGAATGCTTCTACAACAAACTGGCTATCGGCTATGTCATTTAGATTTTCATCTCCACAGGAAGTAAAGAAAAGTACACCGAATAATAAGATATATATCTTGTTCATAGC
>CAYYBR010000131.1:0-11706 GCA_964470035.1 uncultured Saprospiraceae bacterium | reverse complement strand
GGTTCAACTGTGACGACCCTATAAAAGTGAATAAACTGATCAACTAGAGTATGAACCTAAAACTGTTACTAAAAGGAGCGGCCATGGGTGTCGCTGAGGCCATCCCTGGTGTATCTGGAGGAACGATAGCCTTCATAACAGGGATCTACGAAGAACTCATAGAAACGATCAAATCATTTACGCCAAGTGGATTACTAGAACTTCTAAAGAGTCCAAAAACAGGCTGGCAAACACTTAATGGCACCTTCCTACTTTGGTTACTACTTGGTATGGGACTCGGTATCGTAGTAGGAGTCTTTGGTATCAGTCACCTGATCGAGCATCATCAGATATTGCTTTGGTCTTTTTTCTTTGGATTAGTATTGGCAAGTGCATTTTATTTTGCCTTAGATATAGATTGGCATATCTATAACATCTTATTGGCTGTGGTGGGTGCAACTGTCGCCTATGTCTTGACGAGATTTTTACCTGCCCAAGGTTCTGAGCACCCGCTTTACCTGATCATGTCTGGTATACTAGCCATATCAGCGCTCATGCTTCCAGGACTTTCGGGTTCTTTCATACTTCTCTTACTAGGCTTGTACCAAACCGTGATCGGTGGAGTGAAAGGGATATTATCCGGTGATCTGAGCAAGATATCAGTTGTAGGGTACTTTAGTATAGGTGCCTTGATAGGTCTATTCTCTTTTTCAAGAGTATTATCATATCTATTTAAGAAGTTTCCGACGTCTACCATGGCTACCATGATAGGCATCCTCTTTGGTTCGCTTTCTAAGCTCTGGCCGTGGAAAATTATCACCAGCGCCATAGAGAAAAAAACAGGACTTGTAGTTCCACTCGAACACGCTGTACTTCCCGATAAGGAAGCTCTTAAAGTAGCTGTAGAAGTAAATGTTTTACCCACACAGTTTGCCAGTTTTGGTGACCCCAGAACTCTTACCTGCCTTGCGTGCATCTTGCTGGGTATAACCGTAGTAGCCCTTCTCACAAAACTTGGCTCATCTAAGGGCTAAAGAATGTAGCTCAAGGAGATACATATTGTAATTTTATTTAATATATTTGTGGATAACCAGAGACAGAACTATTTTCTGTTCACACAATTTAAACCTCATGATGAGACCAAGACTATGGATGGCTTTCGTGCTGATCTTTACTATGGTAGCACAAGTATCCGCACAAAGCGAACTAAAGAAAGCTGAAAAGTTATTGAAACTGAAGGCTTTTGATCTAGCAATCAAAAATTACAAAACTGCACTTTCCAAAAATCCAGAGAACGCAAAAGGTTACGCCCAGCTAGGAGAGGCATACCTTATGACTAATCAACTTCTTGACGCACTAAAGTCATACGAGAAAGCATTTGCTCTCGAAGGAAGCGTAGACAGTAAGTACAAACTTCAGTATGCTACAGCTCTTAAGAAAGTAGGTCTATATGATTTAGCAGAATCAGTGTTCTTTGAATACGCATCTGTAGACAAAGATGTGGCCAATCATATGTTGGCAAGTACAGAGTATGCCAAGTCATTACTACAAAGACCCGATGAATTTGACATCGTTAGCTTTGCTCAAAACTCCAATAAATCTGACTTTGGTGTCACCTTTTACAAGGATCAAGTAGTGTTCTGTTCGTTCAGAGAAGACCTCAAAAGAGATACTGACAAAAAGAACGACAGTTATATCCAACAAAATGGCAATCAGCTGTATACTGTTGCCCAGACTGGTGGTGGCGAACCGGATTTCCTAAGGCCTGATTATAAAGAGATATATAACATAGGCCCGCTTTCTTATTCGAAAGATGGAGGCATGGTCTCTTTTATGAGGAATACTTTTACCACTGGATCGAATCAGATCTTTTCGGATGAAAGTAATATGAGTATATACATCGCTTTCACCACTGAAGATGGAGACTTTACTGATGAAAAGCCCTTTCCTTATAACCAGATAGAGTACTCCTATGCATTTCCTAATCTCGGATTTGATGGTAGTGCACTTTATTTTGCATCTAATCGACCTGGAGGTCTAGGAGGATTTGATTTATATGTAAGTTATTTCCAAGAGGGTAAATGGTCAAAACCAGAGAATCTTGGTCCTGAAGTAAATACTGCAGGAAATGAGATTACGCCTTTCTTCGATGGTGACAAATTATACTTTGCCTCTGATTATCACTTTGGACTCGGTGGTTACGATAACTTCTCCGCTACAGTAAATAATGGAGTTTGGTCGCAGCCTCAAAATCTCGGCAAGGGCATCAACTCTCCGTCAGATGATTATTATCTCAGCCCAGACTTAGCTGGTAATACGTTATACTTTAGTTCTAACAGACTAGGAGGAAGAGGTAAAGACGACATATACATAGCTTATCCATTGATGCAAGATGAAGAACCGCCTATTGCTATCATCGAAGAATACGCAGTACCACAAGCTGTTAATCTAGACGACTTAGCACAGGAAGTTAGATCCGATATTGATCTTTCCACTTCCGTAAATGGATCAACAGGCTCCCAATCTGATCTATCAGTAGTAGCCGTTAGTACAGGAGAGTCAGTAGCCATCATAAGTGAGGGGGCACTAGCAGATTTTAGTGGTGCTAAACTCACTGCTATAACTACACATTCCTTACCTAATGTAGGTCCTGTAGATGAGTGGGCAGAAGTATTTTTTATACAACTCGCCTCATTATCAAGATCTGAAGGTCAGTTTGATAAATATCAGTCACTATCTAGCATAGGTCAGTTATATAGATTCTTTAAGTCTTCATCTGTAAAAATTAGACTAGGAACATTTACTTCTAGGTCTCATGCAGAAAGTGCTTTAAGAGATGTTCATAATAAAGGATATCGCGATGCTTTTATCACTCGAGATATACTAGCGACCTCTAGCTATGAACTACTTGGATCCTCTAATGACCCTTATGGTGCGGATACTGGTGGATGGATTAATGACTACAATCCTTCCTCATCTTATAAAGTGAAGTTGGCTAGCTATATGGATCCACTGAAGTTTCAAGTTGATAAGGTGCTTGACCTGGGTAGACTCGAACAATGGACCAAAGGCGAGTGGACGATATTTATTGTTGGAGGATTTGAAACTATTGATGCTGCCAAACAAGCCAAAATCAAAGCTATCAATAGAGGCTTTGTTGATGCAGAGCTTGTAGAGGATAACGAAGGAATACTATCCAGAGTAAGTGAAAACTAACTCTTAAGAAGATATCATAAGAGCAAAGGAGTACTTGTTATCAAGTGCTCCTTTTTTTGTCCCCCGCTATGTGATGAGATTCATATCATCATCCCACTCTGCGGTGTCCTCTCTTTTACTTTGATCAACACATTTAGCTAACCATTCAGGATCATAGGCTACGTCATGATCTTTCAAAATCTCTTCTGGTACACCATCCCATACATTAGGGATATTGCCTTTGTATCCAAGATCATTGATTCCAATCCTAGAAGTGTAGTAACCAGTCATAGTAAGATTACGCATGCGATCAAAGAAGGAGATCCCTACAGCTAAATCTGGCTTAAGATCATCTGGATCGGGATATGCGATATCTTCTATGATGTCTATCTGTTGATCTGAAGTACAATCTATAAAGGTGGCATCAAACCTACCTCTCGCTAAACTATCGAGCCAAGCTATACCTCCGCGAAGAGGAAGTTGATGTACAGGTAAGTCCTTGGATATAAATTCTATGAATGCCGGCACCTCTGCATCTGACGCCGATCCTGCAGTATCAGTGGCAGGTAATATAATATCACAAAGAGTGGCTATAGTTTGTGCTTCATGCTCCGTGAAATAAATCTTGGATGTCACTTCCTTATCCCATTCTTTCTCAGAGGCGATTCTACCATATAACTTGTCGTCTACTTTGAGAGTAGTTGTATCACCTTCGACCTTACAGCCCGAAGTAGAAATAAAGGCAGTTCCTGCGATAGACGCCACCATCATAGACTTAAGTGATTCTCTTCTATCCATATCCCTAAATGTTCTTCTTTTTGAATTCCTCGACGATATACTTAGATGTCCTCATACTAAGTGCTAGGATAGTCCATGTACAGTTCTTATCTGCTTGAGAAGAAAAAGGACCCGCATCAACTACAAATACATTATCCGCATCGTGTAGTTGACAAAGACTATTAGTCACTGACGTCTTAGGATCATCTCCCATACGCGTAGTGCCAACCTCATGGATAATCTGACCCGGAGCACGAAGACCATAATCTTCTGCCTTACCAGGTTTATCACCAAGTGGGATTCCTCCCATGTTTTCTATTAACTCTTCAAAAGTATCATGCATATGTTTTGCCTGTAGTCTCTCAAAATCAGACCATTTATAATCGAACTTTAAGACTGGGATTCCCCATTGGTCTACTACATTAGGGTCTATAGAACATCGATTTTCATAACGTGCTATCGACTCTCCTCGTCCAGACATGCCTACGATGGAGCCGTAGAACTTTTTGACATCTTCTCTGAGCTTGTCACCATATCCACCGATCTGGCCACCCATATATTTGTTGAGACCTGAAGCATCAAAACCAAATCCATAGGAAGGCATACCTAATCCGCCCCAGACTTCTATGTGGTATCCTCGTGGAAAATCTAACTGCTTGTTATCTAACCACCACGGTGAGTAGATGTGCATACCTCCGACTCCATCTTCATTGTAGACTTTGCGATTCATTAGGGCAGGTACAAAACCCATTCTATCAGCACCAGTGCTATCATGTAGATATCTACCGACATGGTCGCTACTGTTGCCTAGACCATTAGGATGTTGGGCACTTTTAGAATTGAGAAGTATCCTAGCTGTAGAACATGCTGAAGCTCCTAGTACGACAGCTCTTCCTTTAAGCTCATATTCTTGTCGGTCATTCTTATTGATAAATGATACGCCGGTAGCACGCCCCTCAGCATTTGTAGTGACAGTCTTGACCATGCTGTCCATATAAAGATCTATCTGCCCACCACTTTTCATAGCAGGGAATATCAAACATGACCCAGAAGAAAAGTCAGCATATGCATTGCAAGACCGGTTACACTGACTACAATAAAAGCAAACACCTCTATCATTATTGAGTTTCTTCGTTAGTATAGACAACCTGGAAGGGATCACATCTACGCCAAGCTTTCTGGCTGATTTGATATAGTATAGTTCATGTAATCTGGGCTTAGGTGGAGGCAGAAAGAATCCATCAGGATCATTGTGTCTTCCTTCTTTACTTCCAAATACTCCGACCAGCTTATCGAGTCGATCGTAATAAGGTTTGATATCATCATAAGAAATAGGCCAGTTCGCACCGAGTCCATCTATGTCTCTTCGCTTAAAGTCATCTGGCCCAAATCTCAGCGAGATCCTTCCCCAGTGATTAGTACGACCGCCAAGCATGCGAGAGCGCCACCATAAGAATTCTGTACCCTCGGCTTTGGTATAGGGTTCGCCATCTACTTTCCAATCGCCCCATGACATATCAAAATCACCAAATGCCCTTTTAGTGCTGGCACCTCTACGGGGTGATTGCCATGGCCACTTCATTTGGGTAGCAGTTTCTGGATCTTTAGGATCAAAATATCCTCCTGCTTCTACTAAGGCTATCTTCAAACCAGCATGCGCCAGTTCATGTGCGGCCATGCCACCGCCTGCACCAGATCCTACGATGATGGCATCATAAACTGGTGAAGATTCTTTTATCTGAAACATAATTCTTGGATCGTCTTCCTGAAATATACACAGACGATACTAATAGTAAGAAGAAGTACCGAGCTTTATCCTAGTCGTAATCCACAGAAATACTCATCCAGCGTCTGACCATCCTTGATAATTCTGGATAGTCGTATTCCTTCTATTTGGAACCCACATTTTTCCAACACCTTGATGGATGCCTTGTTATTACTAAAGACTCCAGCTTCAAGTCTCTGATATAACTTGTTGCTCCGGCAGTATTCGATGAAAAGCATGAGAGCTTTCGTCCCTATCCCTTTAGACCAATATGCCTCACCTAGCCAATATCCAACTTCGCCAACATGCGCATAGACATCTTCATGATTGATAGCACCGATAACACCGCATAAGACATCATCTGCTACTATCGCCTTAATGATCTCTTTGTCATTAGTCTGGGCATAATTGATGTACCACTTCGCATCATCCAGTTTATAAGGATGTGGAAAACGATCTCGAAGTTGCAACCATATCTTCTTATTGTTTGCGATCGCCGCTAGAGTGGTAGCATCATTGTCAGTTAGATCTCTTAAAGTCACTTTATAACCCATCGCGATAACTATTGATGAGTTGGACAAGACACTTCGCGGGACCTAACCGCATACCGTTTATCTCTCTTTTCGCATTTGCACTTAGGTTCTTATAGTAAACGGCCTCCTCTTCAGTTAGTGTACCGCTTTCTATGACGTGCAAAGCGATCTTAGCAAGATCACTGAGCGACAGTGCGAGTACCTCTATATCTTCCAGTTCAGCACTTTTAGTAATACCTTCTTTGATAGCTCGGTATACAGGGACCCAACTTGAAAGCAAACTCTGTATCTCTGTCCTTATGACTTCATTGCTACCTTCTTGTATATGTGCATGCACAAGAGAAGAAAATCTAGAGGACTCTATAGACTCTGATGGGATTACATCTGCAAGACCATTTAGTTTTTGTCTTGTACTATGAGAAGGGTTATCTGCATATCTCTTAGCTTCACTAATCTCCTCTAGTAAGGATAAAAACATGAGGAGCGATGATTCATCGGCTTCAGGATTCAGATATGGTGTCAATACTCGTTCATTAGATGTAGTAGAAGAACGGAAAGGTTGGTACTCACTCTGTATATTCATGAATTCGAGCTCACTGAGATCTTGTCTATTCCACATACTTGCTCCTATGGCACTGATAGGATTAGATATCTTACTTAAGATGTTTTGTTGATCTAACCAAGGAGTTCTCACGATGGCCACACCACCAGATATATTAGTCGGATTTTGCAAGGTAGGTGTTGTTGGCATCGTGGGTAGGTGAAGACCATCGACCATATCACTACCTCCTGTTTTCTCACCCTCAAGTTCTAGCGAAAATCCAGCTAGACTGATTATACCTGATACCGATGCACTATTGCTCAGATCAAATACTGCATCATATACATCTTTAGTGTGCTCACTAGTGACCACTAACCTTGACTCATCAAGTCTAGCTCCATCAAAGGGATACACCTTGCTAGATACCGATACATAACCACTTAAATCATCTGGGTCTTCTCCAAAAATCACAAGTAAAGAAGGGATCTTTTGTTCTGCTAGAGATCCTTCCAAGTCAAACCTAAGATAGGCTGATGTATCAGGTGGACTATCAAAATAATCTTGAGCTTCAAAAGGCGACTGTTGATACAACTTATATGACGAACGCTCTTTGTCTAAAGACCATCCCACACCACTTATCACAGCAAATCCCTTGTCCGCTATACCAAAAGAAGACTTGTGATCTCCCATGCTCATATAACTAACGTTATTCCCGTCTTTAATCTCTGGTCGATAAGCAGCATCCCAAAGAATCATATCCTTACCCAACTTTTCCATGATCTGATAAAGTTGTATCGTGAATAATCCATGCAGCTGCTGAGGATGAGTAAGGTCAGCCTTTTCTATATAACTCAGGATGTCAGGATTGTCTAACCAGAGATCATACCTCACTTCTGCACCACCAAGGTGGATTTCTTTAGCCTCAAATGCATCTGTTATTTCATCTATCAGATTGGCAAGAAATGCAGTTGTATTTTTCGCCGCAGGGTTGATAATAGCCTTCTGTATGCCGTATCCTTCATATCGATTTTCTTGATCAGAAAATCCTAGTTCTGGATAAGCGCTGATAAGTGCGCCGGCATGACCTGGTATGTCTATACTCGGTATTACCTTGATCCCTTTGCCTGAAGCATAGGAACTTAATTTTTTTATATCAGCCAATGAGTAAATCTCTCCATCCGAGTTTTGGTTGTTGAGATTTTCAAAGAACTCAGATTGCATTCTGTAAGCCTGATCATCACTAATATGGAGATAGAGTGTGTTAAATCGATCCACGGCCATCTCATCAATTATTCCAAACAAAACTTCCAATGGAAACCAATGGCTGACAACATCTAAAAACATAGCTCGCTGACCTAATGTAGGCTTGTCAGAGATGTCCATAGCTTGTAGTATGTGATTCTCATCTGCGCTATATAGGATTTGCGCAAGCGTATGAAGTCCATATCGTAGTCCATTGTAATCCCAGAAGGATAGGGTAGCTCCTGACTTCTGGATACTTAGACCATAGCTTTCTGATTCAACAGTTGACCCTTTACCAATATTAGATTGTACGGTAAGCTCGAGACCTTTTGGGTCGCTAGATGAGATTCCTAATTTATTGAGATGATCAACAAATGATTTTAGAAGCGCCGAAACTTGACTATCGCTAGATAACGCAGGAGATACGTATATACCCCGCTCGATATTAACATCTCCACCCCTTTCGGAAATATTCTTTGGTGGAGGCCAAATCATAAGATCATTGGCACTCAATGCTTTGTTCGAAGAAGGGATTGATTCTTCATCGCAACTGAACAAAAGAGCTAGCGAGAAAAGAACGATTACTCTCAGATACATAGAATTCTATTCGAGAGAACAAGGTACCTAATACATATAGATAAATCTAATTTGTACCGCTAACGATTTTGTCAGGCTAAGACATTCGATTGATGCAATTCAGGTCTTCAAAAGCTTTTGTCAATCTCTTCTTAAATGCACCTTCACCTTCTCGCAACCACTTACGTGGATCATAGAATTTTTTGTTAGGCACATCATCTCCATCAGGATTCCCTAGTTGAGTCTGTAAGTACTCTTGGTTTTTAGTATAGTAATCTCGTACACCAGACCAGAAAGCCCACTGCATATCTGTATCGATATTCATCTTAATAGCACCATACTCTATGGCCTCCTTGATCTCTGCAGGAGAAGATCCAGACCCACCATGAAACACAAAGTTGATAGGTTGAGCACCAGTGTTAAACTTATTTTGAACGTAGTCTTGCGAGTTCTTAAGTATAATAGGCCTCAGCTCAACATTTCCTGGCTTATAGACTCCGTGTACATTGCCAAAAGCTGCGGCCACAGTGAATCTATCTGATATCGCCATGAGTTTTTCGTAGGCATATGCTACTTCTTCTGGCTGAGTATAGAGTTTAGAACTATCCACATCAGTGTTATCAACTCCGTCCTCTTCTCCTCCTGTTACACCCAGTTCTATTTCGATCATCATGCCGAGCTCATTCATCTCTTTGAAGTACTCGCATGATATCTCGATATTCTCCTCTATAGGCTCTTCCGAAAGGTCTAACATGTGAGAGCTATAGAGGGGCTTGCCAGTTTGCTCATAGTATTTTTTGCCCTCATTGATCAGCCCCTTTATCCATGGCAGTAATTTCTTAGCACAATGGTCTGTATGCAGCACTGTGGTCACCCCATAGTGTTCGGCTAATTCATGTACATGCATAGCACCAGTCTTAGCACCAACTATAGCCGCTTTCTGATCCTCATTGCTTAATCCTTTACCGGCATTAAAAGTCGAGCCACCGTTACTGTATTGTATGATGACAGGACTATTCACTTCGCGAGCGGTTTCGAGTACAGCATTCGCTGAGTTAGTACCAACAACGTTGACTGCTGGAATCGCGAAATTTTGATCATTTGCATGGTCGAATAAATCCTTTAGTTCTTGACCAGAAATGACACCTTTAGAAAATGATGGCATAATTACTTTTTCAGATGAGTCACAAAGATAAACTTAACAGGGTAAAGAAGGTCTATGACACTATTCAGAAGAAGGCTCCCATTCATTATTTAACCTGTTAAGGTCTAGCATATCTAGAGATGGATCGATAGTTATCCTGGATATAGTAGAATACTCGTAGGGTACCTCTAGGTTATATGTCGGATGTGTCCATGGCCAATCTTCTGCATAGATCACTTGTTGATCTCCTCCGTTGATCTTCTTTTCGCCTCTCATGATCCGAAGCGGTATATTGACCATAGTTTTCGTCCCATCTTTATAGACTATCTCTACATCTATAGGCATCGGAAATCGCGCTAACTTCTGAAGCTCTATTATAGTCTTACCATTATCACCTCTTACGTCACCGATCCCATAGTCTGGATATTCCGTGGTAAAAACAAAATACTCTCTGAACCAATCTAATTCTAAACCTGAAGTTCTTTCCATGATTCGAAAGAAGTCGATGTCTTTGGGATGTTTAAACTTCCATGTGTTGTAGTACGCTTTTAATCCACGATAAAAGTTGTCTTCACCCATGATATATCTGAGCTGCGTAAGACAAACACTTCCTTTATTATAAGATCCTACGCCATAGGCTGCATTCGTATTGAAGTGATCAGCATGGGTAGATAGTGCTTCAGAACCATTTGCAAGATGGAAGCGAACTACTCCATTTACAGTATTGGTCTGCGGATTGTCAGTTGGAGTACCTGGGATAAGTTTTTGGGCCCGTAGATAGTTCATTACCTCAGCTGTCGCAAATGAGGTGAAGCCTTCATCCATCCAAGCATAAAGAGCTTCATTAGTTCCAAGTATCATCTGATACCAGCTATGCATAAGCTCATGAACCGATACACCGACAAGGCTACCTATAGAGCGATGCCCAGTGATGAGTGTTGCCATGGGGTACTCCATACCTCCATCTCCTCCTTGGATAAAACTATAAACTGGATAGGGATAAACGCCATATCTATTATTGATGTAGGTGAGCGACTTATCCATTATCTCGGGGAGAAGCTCCCAGTTTTCATCCGTTTGATCACCTGGCTGATAGACGAAGTATAATTTAGCTCCGGATTCACTTGTACGAGAAGTTACTTTGTAGTCTCTGTCAGCCGCCCAAACAAAGTCATGGACATTTTTAGCTCTCCACTTCCAGGTGATTTTCTTCTTGTTGGAATCTTTCTTCTTGTCACTATAGCCACGACCGATCTTATCAGCATTATCGAGTAAGCCAGTTGCTCCAAGCGTATAGTTACCGTCTATCTTTATATCCACTTCGAAGTCACCCCATATACCATAGAACTCTCTTCCTACATATGGATTAGCATGCCATCCTTGGTCGTCATACTCTGCTAACTTAGGATACCACTGTGCCATGCTGTAGTCTATCCCCTCGGCATTGTGACGTCCGCTTCGTCGTATCTGTACAGGTACTTGACTTTCCCATTTCATCTTCAAGGTAGTGGTCTTACCTGGCTCGATAGGTTTTGGCAACCTTACTTCCAGTACAGTTCCTACGACTTCAAATTGTACAGGATTTCCATCCTGCTCTAGGCTAAATACCTTGTGATAGCCAATCTCATCATCTCTAAGTTGACTAATCCTATCACCAACTCTTCGGTCAGCGTCCGCTATAGTTCTTGATCGTATGTCCATCATGCTTCCAGGTTGGAACGCATTAAAATAAAGATGATAAAAGACCCGATAAAGGACATCAGGGCTGTTGTTCTTGTACTTGATCTCTTGCTCTCCCTGATATCTATGTGTTTCCACATCAAAATCAATCTTCATCTTATACTTAGCATGTTGCTGCCACCTTTGCTCCTGAGCATCAGCAGTTAGACAAAAAAGTATAGCAAGAGCTACAGTGAGAGACAACTTCGAGATATAATTCATGTTATAATATTAG
>CAYYBR010000130.1:0-11868 GCA_964470035.1 uncultured Saprospiraceae bacterium | reverse complement strand
CAATAATTTGTAGTTTAAGTTAACAAATCACTGACACACTTTCTGAAACAGTCTCACTGAGTCTATTTACTTCCCTGTTAAGTTCTCTTAACATTGGTTCTTTATACTTGTTAAATATTGATTTGTTCTTGATTCGTTCAATTATTTTAAACTGCATCCTTCTAGGGTCATTTATATTAAAAAGTTCACTAAGGTCAGCACTCATTTCGGCCATAAAACGGTTTATTTGGGTTCCTAAAGTTTCAATGTTCTCAAGTACAGTTGTTAACTTTTTACCATGTCCCATGGATACTAAGTTTGATTTTGGAGGATTAAAGTAGGTGTACTGGCCTATATCATCATCTAATGAAACAGAATATACCATATCAAGCCTGAACGCTGATCTTTTGATCTCGTCATTCGTCATTTGAATAGTAAAATTCACTTCTCCTATATTATCGATAATCATAGGATCAACCTTCTTTACCAATAATGTAATACTAGACTCCGTAAGATCACATTCTATAATAGTGTACGAATGATCATACTCTCTAGATAACATGTGAAGTTGCATTGCTGTTACGAAAACAGAGAAGAGTATGTTGTAATCCCTATATACTGTGGTAGATGTTATCGCTCTAACAAAGTAGTTATTGTCGACATCCCTTAGAAATCGGAATCTTTTGTTATGTTCTTCATTGTCTTTCAGAGTTTCATTGATCTGAGCAACATTTTTTGATATAATATCGAACAATCCTTTATTAGTACAATAGTCAGCAAATTTGTCTATGCCATAAAAGCCCTGATAAAATTCTGATTTAACATTATAGGCCGTTTTAGCGCTGAATTGAAGGTTTTGGTAGTCAGTATTCTCGTAGAATTGAAGGAGAAGCTCTTTTGAACCGTCAATCTGAAATGGGCGAATCTTGGCAGGGTGTGAATTTATATCCAATTTTGCCAGTGAGGAGTTCATTCTTATACAACTATTGATTACAACCTTCAGGCCTGGAAGTTGAATAATTTCATCTTTGATAGATTCTATATCGAATAATTTGGTTAGTTGATGATAATAATCACTCTTTTCTATTAAGCATAAGAGGTCAGATACTTTTACTGAGGTGGAATCTTCTAATTCACTCGCGGGCAAATAATTTTTGTAAAAACTTGACATATCAATTTAAATTCTTGAGGTTGATTATAAAATAGAAACAGATGAATCTATTAGTGATTTCAAGATTCATTTTTTGGTTTTCGGTCTCTTAGGTAAAGTTATTCCTCTACCATACTTACCACTACCTTCTTTTGTTGTAGTTCTTGCACTTGTCTTTTTACTTGGAGAGGTTGCTATCGAAGATTTCTTGCCTCGAGTTGATTTCGTATTTTTTTGCTTAGCCATTAACTATATTTTTTACTACGAATAATATGAATGTTGTAATACCTGTAAACAAGAAAAAGATGCTCAAGCGATTAGATCTATCTGTATAAGTATCATATGAACTACTTTTTTTCTCATTTTCTTCAAAGAAATAATCGACAGCATTGATTGCAGTTCGATGTGATACTAGATTAAAAGTTAGAGCCAGAGTAAAGCAAATCCAAGACGTAAAGAGTAGAAAGTTACATGAACTGCTTGAGAGATCAATAATCTCCTTTACGAAGCCGATGGTAAGTATAAGTCCTCCACCAGAAATGTACACAAGTTGCTTGTCAAAGCTCTGTCCAGAGTACTTCCTAATCTCTAAAAGTTCAGATTTATATTGCTTTTCATCCATTTATCGATTTTCCTTTATAGTAGTTCGAGGGTGCCTTTTAGCATATCTCTTGGTAGTATATTGCCCATTGTCGGCTCTTCGATACCGAGTTGTTTTTTTGGGCGAGTGCTTTTTCTTAGCCATGTTTTAATATTTCAACTAATAATTAACAATCATCAAATGTAAATAATTAATTATATAAGACCAAATATATGAACATAAATATGGTTTAAAATACAAACATTCATGAATTCAATCAACTGAATTGTTTATCTTACCTTTATTGTTTTACTATGTTACTCAAGCTGAATAAGCATATAGGAAAGAGAATCTCCGAGTTACGCCAAGGTGTTGGATTATCTCAAGAAGGCCTTTCAATTCTTGCTGGTATATCAAGAACCTCTATTGTCAATATAGAGAAAGGAAGGCATCAACCTTCCCTGCAAACTTTATATAGCATTATTCAACACCTTGAAACAGATATAACTTCGGTCCTTCCTTCTATAGATGCATATCAACAGATGAAAGATAAAGTTGACGTGATATCAGAAGAAATCATGAAATTTGGTTTGGAATCAGATCAAGAAGAAAAACTACGCTCAGTAATTAGAGGTATGAAAAGCTAATCTTATGAATAAATTACTCCGTGTAATCGAAAACAAAGTTGATCGGCTTCGAGAAGCTTTTGACTTTTCAGATGAATTAAAGATTGATGTCAAAGTTTTAGCCAAAAAGATGGGGTTAGAAGTATCTGCAAAGTCAATGCCTGATGATGTGTCAGGATTACTTGTTATCGAAGATAGCCTAGGAAAAATAGCATATAACCGTACTAATTCTAAACCAAGAATCAGGTTCACGATTGCCCATGAGATTGGACATTATCATCTCAAACATTCTCGAACAGGTTCCCTATTTATCGATCAGGTCTCTATCACGAAATATCGAAATGCTCGATCGTCTGCTGGAACAGATTGGCAAGAACGTGAAGCGAATGCATTTGCGGCGGCATTATTAATGCCCAGACATTTAGTCAAAAGGGAATATGCGCGGTATTCTTTTGACCCTTTCGACGTGAATAATGATGATATGGAAAAAATGGCTAAATCATTCAATGTGAGTAAGCAGGCTATGGCCATACGATTATCCAACTTGGGGTATTTAGCTTACTAACACGATTTTTGTCTACAACTTTGTAATCTTTTGTAAGTCTAATTTTTATTCTGAGATGGGTGAGTTTAATTATCCTTGTCCAAATCTTTTAACAAAGACGCGCAGTTCTTTTTATCTGAAGCCCATATACCTATAGTAGATGGTATTGACGACTGGTCGATCCCAAAGGTCAGTATAAGGATATTAATAGAGCCATGGTTTATGTAGGTCTTGTAGATATATCTTCTTCATATCGCGATACTGCGGTTACATTGATAGAAAAGGCTCTGAATAACAATATAGGACTCAACGTGATTTGCGACCATCCATTCTTTGAGTCATATAGGGATGGTTATTGTGAATGATAAAAATAACTCAAACCATACGATCTCCGACAGCCGATCAAGATCAAAAGAGATTATCTTGTCACAACCAAATATGTATGATGTCTGACCAAACCATCCATACCTTTTGTCGTATCTGCGAATCCCTCTGCGGATTGGAAGTCCGTATCAAGGACGGCGAAGTGATCGATATACAACCCGATAAAGACCATATTACGACCTATGGTTTTGCATGTCCAAAGGGCCTGAAGCAGCACAAGATGTACAGTACACCTGATAGGCTTCGATATCCTATGGTGAAGCGTGATGGAGAGTGGGCAGAAAGTACGTGGAAGGAGGTTATGCCTGAGCTGGGAGGTAAGATCAAGGACATCATCAAAAAGCATGGACCCAATGCAGTCGCCTTATACGTCGGCACTGCTGCGGGCTTTGGAACGCTACATCCCATATTTGCGCAGGGCTTTATGGATGGCATAGGTTCTAACAATACCTATAGCAGCGCCACACAAGACTGCAGTAACAAGTTTGCTGTCTCGCAAAGGATGTACGGTTTTCCATTTACGCTGACTTTTCCTGACATCGAACACACAGATTTTTTAATCATCGTGGGTGCCAATCCGATGGTAAGTAAGTGGAGCTTTTTACAGGTCCCAAACCCGAGTCTACACATCAAAAATATTTTAAATAAAGGAGGCCAAGTCGTCGTCGTTGACCCTAGACGTACTGAGACAGCGAAGGTGGCCAAGCAGCATTTGGCCATAAGACCCAATACAGACATCTTCTTTTATCTGTCTTTTCTAGATGAGCTGATCAAGGTAAAAAAGTTAGACACGGATTGGTTAGAGAAGTATACCAGCAATCATCAAGCAGTTATCGACTTGGCCAAGGTATGGCCTGCTGAGCGTACGGCAGCTCTGACAAATATTTCGGCAGAAGAACTCCGTGATCTAGTTCGATCATATAGTAAGGCTAAGTCAGCTGCTATCTACTGCTCTACCGGAGTCAATATGGGAGCCCATGGTACCACGGCCTACTGGATACAAGAGTGTATTAATATCCTAGGTGGACATCTCGACAAGCAGGGCGGCATGCTCGTCAGCAAGGGCATTGTTGACTTTCCAAAGTTCAGCAAGAAGAACGGAAAGTTACTTAGAAAGGACAGGTCGAGATTGCACCAGTTTCATAGCACTAACGATGCTTTTCCTGGTGGTCTGTTAGCCGATGAGATACTTACAAAAGGCAAGGGGCAGATCAAAGCAGTCATCGTCACAGGTGGCAACCCACTCATCACCATGGCCAATGCTAATCGATTGAGAAAAGCTTTTTCATCCTTAGACTTGTTAGTGACTCTAGACATATATCCTAACGAGACAGGTATGGTCGGCGACTATATGCTGCCTTGTACAAGTCCTCTTGAGCGCCCAGATTTACCTTTTATATTTCCTTTGATGTTGGGGCTACAGACTCGACCATATCTTCAGGCTACAGAAAAGGTGGTCTCTTCACGATATCAAGAGCGCGATGAGGCCAGCATCTATTTGGACCTTTGTAGACATAGCGGAGTTGCTTTATTTGGATCGCGCTTCACGCAATTCTTGCTAGTGACGATGTCACGCTTATATAGCTTCTTCACTAAGCAGGACAACTTTACCATACCACAGAAGACGATCCTCAGTATTATTTTACGTCTATGTGGGCAAAAGAGCTTTAAGTCACTGCTGAAACATAAGCATGGATATCTGCTAGATAAGCACCAACCAGGATCCTTTGTCCCAGATAGATTGCTGACTGAGGACCAAAAAATCCATATGGCTCCACCAGAGTTGTTGAAACAAACAGAGGGATTAGAGGACTTTTTTGAGGATGAACTCGGCAAGAAAAATCAGTTCAAACTAATCACAAAGCGTGATGTCACTACCCACAATAGCTGGACACATAATATCCCAGAATTCGCAGAAGGTAGCCGATCGACTAACTATGTGTACATGCACCAAGATGACATCCAGGAGCTAGGTTTTGCTCCCAAACAATTAGTGAAGGTGAGCACCAAGACTGGAAGTATCGTACTGCCAGTGCGGGTCAATAATGATCTGACTCCTAAGACTGTCGCTGTACCTCATGGTTGGGGCCATCAAAGTACAGGCATGAAAGTCGCTAGCCGCACGACCGGTGTGAATGTGAATATTCTAGCCGCTGATGGTATAGACAACATAGAACCAGTCAGTGGCATGTCGCACCTCACGGGTTTTGATGTAACAATTGAAGCGCATCAAGGTGATCTAGCTCTTTACAGTTGGTCAGGACTTGAAGAAGACAAGTTGATAGTGTAGTATCTTTTTTGTCCTACACGCTCCCAAATCTCCTATGAATGGAATAAGTACAGCTCTAGTTAGTTACTACATCCATCTATAAATGCTTCGAAGATTCTTCCGATCAGAACTTCAAAATCCCTTAATAAGTTTATTTCAGTACCCGAGTTATACGTGACATCGGCAGCTATAGTCTGATTAGATTCTATGATTCCATCAGTTTCAAAGGTCGCATCCATGGATTGAATCCCTGTGAGAGGATTACCATTCGCTTCAGAAAAGGAAGGGGGGCAATCACTTTCAACTTCAAACTCGATTTCAATGAACTCGAGCTCTCCTACATCAAACCCTGCTAAATCACAGATTTGAAGTGTCCATGTTCCATTTGGATCACTACCATCATTATAATCAGCAAAATCTCCTTCAGGTATGAATGAACCGATGAAAGGAGCAGCTTGACCTACGATGGAGACGGCTGCAGTCATGTCAAAGCTGGTGACTGCGCTACAGCTGGAGTCATTAGGGTCTCCGTAGTTATCTTCACTTCCTCCATTTAGAGAACTGAGCAAGACCATCTCACCAGAAGGTGATATTAAGTGAATTTCTAAATCCCCAGTAAAAGTATGTTGTATGATAATGTTGACTTTTGAGACAGTAACCTCCGTACCAAGCGATGTTCCATCTATACCTGTCACAAGTATTTCATATTGATTGGTCTCATCACAATTGTTATCAGGTATGGCTTCTCCTAGCTGACAGATTGATGGATTAAATATAGAAGAAGCAAAATTTTCTTCTCCGGGCGTCACAACTGTTAAACCAAAATCCTCATTGTTATTATCGGTATCTGTTCCATTTGGCAGTCGAGAAAGACCAAAGGAGGTAAGAGTGCCATCATCTTCCAACTCTGTCGCACTTCCTTCTACTACACCAGCTACATCACCTTCATAACTGAGGGCATCTACGACTATCATATTATTAAGCAACAATAACCCATCTGGCGAACCGTCTTGTATATAATTTTGATTAGGACTCACATCCAAATCACAATTAGGTGTAGATGAAGGTCTGGTACAAATAACATAGTAGTCACCAGAGGCTAAAGATCCTGATAAATTGATAGTTCTATATGAGTTGTTGTTTGCACCATTGACTAATTCTATAGAATAATTACTCATATCTATAGATTGTCCACAAGGGTTATATAACTCGATAAACTCCGCGTCATCTGTGGCTCCTTGATCATAGTCCACTTCATTGATAACTAGTTCGCATTGTGGACAGGTGGTCATAGACCCTTCTTCTATTTCGAGATCATACATTTGAACGGTAGATGCAGTTCCAAAAACACGGACGAAATATGTGCCTGGATCGAGCATAATATTACATAGCAACTCTTCAAATCCGGCTGCTTCAATATTTGATGTAGCGATGGAGGTTGTACCATCTGAGTCGATAAGCTCAACACCAAGATTACTCTGATTCAGTGCATTAAAATCTATACCTGGATCACAAGAGCCATCTTGCAGTTGTGGTCCGGATAGATATGTTGAGCCCATGGGTATAACACGGATAGAATAGTCGCCACTTGAGCTAACTGAAAAAGAATAGAAATCATCTTCAGTGGCATCGTCTATACTTACCATCATTTCTATCAATGGATTACCGGCTGAAACTGTTCCCAAGGCTTTGGCGCTATTAGTTGTACTGTTATTTTCATTGGGGTCTCCATATTGTCTGTGTCCAGCAAGGATATCATCTTCTTGTGGCCCATCAAAAGCTATAGAGACAAAAGGCTCCATGAGTTTTGTTTGTTCAATAGGGCATGAATGAAAAAAACCTAGGCCATGACCATGTTCATGAGAAATGACATTTCTAAATCCAAGACCATTACTGGGTACATAGAAGTTTTCATCTCCTGTATCAAATATCATGTCACCTGAATTAGGAAAGTAATTGCACGCAAGGACCCCACTAATGCCATCCAAGACACGTCCGCCGATCCGAACATCTCCACGGATATTCAGTATCCCTGGGTTTGCAAAGTCTAATGGGACTCCGTCATCCATTGGCTCATAAATATAAGTATTGCCAGTAAGCTCTTGCCAGCGATCAAAGACCTGTTGAAAATGTGTAAACCATGGACGCTGTGTCAAATCCGCCCCACCTGTCCCTGCACCAAACTGTGTATCAAGAAAAGCAATGAGATCGCTGCCCCCTGTGCTTTCTCCATCAACGAAACAGCCATCTGCAAGACCAGTTCCATCGGGCATAAAACTCCAAGTCAGTGTGGTCGGATCACCTTGAGTGAGTCCGTTTCCATTAGTTGCTGTTGCGGACCATCTATTGGCCAGCTGAAATCTTCCATTTGAAGGGTACAGACCAATATGATGATTGCTCGTATTCTCTTTATAGAAATCCTCCAAAACCTTAGGGTCGGTATCGGGATGCCAACATAATTCAGGCTTATCTGTTTGATGAAGTTGATGGCTTTTGTTAGAATTATCAGATTGTTCGATAACTGGATCTGATTTTATCGGTGACCACCAATAGTGTTTAGGTATGATGAGCAAACCTATAGAGAGGATGGCAGATGCTATGACTATTCGGTACATTGTTATTACGATAATGATTAAGAGAGGATCAATATACCAGAAAGTCTCAGAGATTTCTCATTGGGCTTCATAATTGGTTAAAAACCACTAGCTAATTATAGCTAATGATTTTTTTAACTATCTCATGAACTACAAATAGAAGGGTCCCAAGAATGTACCGCGCGGATCACTATGTCGACAAGCTCAGAGGCCAATCTAGCAGTGCTATTATCTATGTCAAAATTAGGATTCATTTCTGCAAGGTCTATGGATACTACTTTGCCGCTAGCAACCAGGCGTTTTATAGAGCGGGTCACAAAACTTGGTTTTAACCCGAGAGGGTTAGGTGCACTTACACCTGGGGCATAAGCAGATGAAAAGCCATCTAGGTCAACAGTAATATATAGTTTGTCATGAGTGTTGATGAATTCTTCCAGAAGACTGAGATATCGATTATTATCTAACTGACAATCTTCTAAGGATATAAAGGATACACCAAACTTGTCAGCTGTATCAAACAATTCTGGAGTATTAGAACCATATTGAATTCCAATAGGTAAATAGCCAGCATGAGACAGCGGATCTGTTAAAATTTGAAAAAACGGTGTTCCTGAATTAGCATGACCAAGAGGATTTCTAAGATCAAAGTGTGCATCAAAATTGACGATTCCAATTCTTTCTTCTTTGGAACAAAATTTTCTAATTCCCATGAAGTGTCCCCAGGCGATGTCATGACCTCCACCTAGCAGGATCGGAAAGATATCTGCCTCTAGCAGAGTGCGAACACAAGTACTTAAGTCTTGCTGCGATAGCTCGAGGTTACGATCTATACAAGATATCGTGCCAGCATCAAATATTTTATGATGATGATGCCATGCAACTCTTGCTAATCGAGACCTAATAGCATCTGGCCCCTTGGCTGCTCCGATTCTACCTTGGTTTCGTCTGACACCTTCATCACAGGCATACCCTAATAAGCCAACACTGTTTTTATAATTTGATATGTCCGCAGAGAATAAATCTATAGGCTCGACTGCCTGATACCAATATTGGATACCCAACGAAGCGTCAGTTTTTCGACCTGTCCAACAAGTAGAGCTCCCAATAGTATATGACGTAGGTTGAGCCATCTATGCTTCGAATTTTTTGCCAGAGATATACACCTCATCTATCAATACATCTCCAAATCGATAAGGAATATCATTGTATGAATGAACGGGTTTAGTGATGATCAAATTGGCCTTCTTACCTACAGTGATCGAGCCTACTTCGCCTTCGAGGCCCATGGCATAAGCGCCATTGATCGTAGCTGCGTTGATGGCTTCTTCTGGAGTTAGGTTCATTTTGATGCAAGAGAGTGCTACCACTAAATTCATATTTCCGGAAGGGGAGCTACCTGGATTATAATCACTGGCGATGGCCAAAGGAAGTCCTGCATCTATCATGCGGCGCCCAGGGGTGTAGGGTATGCTCAAAAACATCGAGCACGCAGGTAGGGCGACAGGCATCGTCTTACTAGATTTAAGCGATGAGATGTCTTCGTCCGAGAGGTGCTCAAGGTGATCTACAGAGCGTGCATTCATGTGTACGGCGGCCTCTACACCACCGATGATATTAAATTGATTGACATGGACTTTACCTGGTAATTCGAAAGCTTGGCCAGCTTTTAGAATGCTGGACATCTCCTCAACTGAGAAATATCCTTTCTCGCAGAAGACGTCTATATATGTGGCTAGATCATACTTTGCTATATAAGGTATAGACTCTTCGAGGATGCTTTTTATAAAAGTGTCTCTGGAGTTTTCATATTGCTTGGGTAATGCATGAGCTGCTAAGAATGTCGAGACGATAGGCAGATCATAATGCATCGATAGCAGCTTAGTCACTTCTAACATCTTAATCTCGGCTTCATGAGTAAGCCCATAACCAGATTTGATTTCTATGGCGCCGGTACCTTGCTTGATGACTTCTCTTAGTCGATGCTCACTTTGGTCAAGGATATCTTCCTTACTGGCTTGTTGTAATTTTTTGGCAGAGTTAAGTATGCCACCACCACTGTTAGCTATATCCTCGTACGAGGCTCCTTTTATGCGCTGTACAAATTCGCCTTCGCGATTCCCATAGTAGACCAGGTGAGTATGAGAATCACACCAAGCCGGGAGTATCATCTTACCAGTGACATCGACTGTGTGATCTACGTGACTTCTATCAAGTCTTGTCATCGGGCCGAAGTCAGTTATCTTATCATCTTCTATCGTCAGATAGGCATCTTTGATAGTCGGTAGTATGTTCATCTCAGGTCCAGATACTAGGAGTGTGCCTGATGGCCTCACTTGGATGAGTTCTTTGATATGTTCGAATCTGATTTTCATGATATGCCTTCGATAATGTCATCATCCACGAGATGTGGAAGTGTGATTTGGAGTTGTGGACTGCGATCCATCTCTCGCTTAGCTGCAAAAAGAGCTTCTTTATTTCGAGCCCAACTCCTTCTTGCGATGCCATTATTCACATCATAAAAGAGCATTTGCTCCAATCTTCTTTCAGCTTCAGGTGTACCATCTAGGAGCAGGCCAAATCCCCCATTGATGACTTCACCCCAGCCTACTCCGCCACCATTGTGTATCGATACCCAGGTGGCGCCTCTAAAGCTATCACCGATGACATTGTGGATAGCCATGTCTGCAGTATATCTGCTGCCATCATAGATATTAGATGTCTCTCGGTATGGAGAGTCAGTACCGCTGACATCGTGATGGTCTCTGCCTAGGACGATAGGGCCGATTGTACCATTAGCGACAGCGCGATTAAAAGCCTTAGCTATCTTGATCCTACCTTCTGCATCGGCATATAGTATCCGAGCTTTGGACCCTACGACAAGTTGATTTTCTTTGGCATTCTCTATCCATGTGATGTTGTCCTGAAGCTGCATTCGGATTTCTGGTGGAGCGCTAGACAGTATGTCCTGAAGCACTTGGGCTGCCAGCTGATCCGTATGATCTAAGTCTGACAGTGCTCCAGAAGTACAGACCCATCTAAAGGGTCCAAAACCAAAATCAAAACACATCGGACCCAGGATATCCTGTACATACGAAGGATACTTAAATTCTCTGCCATCGCTACCTTGGACATCTGCTCCCGCTCTGGCAGACTCCAATAAAAAAGCATTGCCATAATCAAAAAAGTAGGTTCCGCGAGCAGTGTGTCGATTGATAGCTTCACCGTGCTGGCGCAGAGATGACTGCACGTGTTTTTTGAACTGATCAGGATCTTCTTTGATCATCAGATTAGACTCTTCGTATGTCAATCCCACAGGATAGTATCCACCTGTCCAAGGTATGTGCAGTGAGGTTTGATCAGATCCGACATGTATATAGATATCTTGATTATAGAACTCTTCCCAGACCTCGACGATGTTGCCCAGATAGGCGATCGATACCGTTTCATCTTTTGCTTGTGCTGCTCGTACTCTTGCTATCAGCGCGGGCAGGTCTTCGATCAGTTCATCGACCCATCCTTGTTCATGTCTTTTTCGAGCGGCCATGGGATTTACCTCAGCACAGACGGTGATGCATCCTACGATATTGCCTGCCTTGGGTTGGGCGCCACTCATACCTCCAAGACCGGCTGTCAGAAAGATTTTTCCTTTAGGTGTCTCGCCCGCCTTGAGGATACTGCGAAAGGCATTCATAACCGTGATGGTCGTGCCATGGACGATACCTTGTGGTCCTATGTACATATA
>CAYYBR010000129.1:0-11892 GCA_964470035.1 uncultured Saprospiraceae bacterium | reverse complement strand
GATATATTCTGAGATGACTTGTACTCAGATACAGGTTTTCGGGGATGTTACATCGGAGGGAGGGGGTTGAATAATCCAGAACGACCTGTACTTGCTGATGAAGTGATAGACTTATGCAGGGAGAAGATAGAGCCAAGATCTCTGCGAGTAAGGCCAAGCAACTCGCTAGAATTTCCTCATATGCCAAGCGAGCAGACGATTGAGGACACGCACAAACCCTAAAATGACCCCTTGCAGTTATAACTAATTGATTATCAGAAAGTCTTGGCGTTATATTGTCGGGATGAAAGGATTTGAACCTTCGATCTCTGGTCCCCCAGACCAGCGCTTTACCGGGCTAAGCTACATCCCGAAGAGTTTCAAGTAAAAGAAGGAGAGTGATCCATACTGGACTCGAACCAGTGACCTCTGCCCTGTCAAGGCAGCGCTCTAAACCAACTGAGCTAATGGATCGCATGAGATATCCTCCAAACCTTCTTTAGAAGAGTGGCAAATGTAGAAATAAGTTTACAACGTTGTAGGACAAACAAACTCTGTCCTAGGTAGATCAGTCTCCATAATTCCTTTCCACCCAAGTTGCACATCAATCAGATTATGAATCCCGCGTGACTTGAGGATGGAAGCAGCGATCATAGATCGATAACCACCTGCGCAATGGATATAAAAGGTGTCCTCAGAAGGAAACTCAGCCAAGTGGTTGTTCAAAGAACTGAGAGGTGTGTTTGAGCCTTCTGCGATATGTTCTGATTGATATTCTGCTGGCTTCCTGACATCAAAGATGTTAGACTTGAGAGTTGGGTAGGATGCCGCCAGTTGGCTAGCGGGTATGGAAGTCACTGTATCAGTTTCTTTTCCTGCTTCTTCCCAAGCATCTATGCCTCCCGCTAAGTATCCTAAGGTGTTGTCAAATCCTACTCTAGACAGTCTTGTTACCGCTTCTTCCTGTCTTCCATGAGGAGTAATCAGTAGGATAGGCTGCTGTACATCGACGATTAGTTCTCCGACCCATGGAGCAAAGCTGCCATCAAGTCCTATGAAGATACTGTTAGGTATATGTGCTGTGGCGAAGTCAAATGGGGTCCTGACATCCAGCACTATGGCATCGGTCTCATTAGCCAGGAATTCAAATTCTGTCGGTGATAGGGCTCGGGTGCCTTGAGAAATAACATCTGCTATGTCTTCATATCCCTCTTTGTTCATTTTGACATTAAGAGGGAAGTAGGCTGGGGGAGGAAGAAGTCCATCTGTGACTTCATTGATAAACTCCTCTTTCGTCATATCGGCACGCAGCGCGTAATTCATTTTTTTCTGATTGCCAAGGGTATCTACGGTCTCTTTCATCATGTTCTTTCCACATGCAGATCCTGCGCCGTGTGCGGGATAAACGGTAACGGTATCCGGTAAAGGCATGATCTTAGATCGCAGGCTGTCGAAGAGGATGCCTGCGAGTTCTTCCTGTGTGATATCCGCGGCTTTCTGTGCAAGATCAGGTCTTCCAACATCTCCAATAAAGAGTGTGTCACCTGAAAAAATAGCGTGTTCTCTTCCTTCTTCATCAAGCAGTAAGTAGGTCGTACTCTCCATAGTATGACCTGGCGTGTGTAGTACCTTGATCTTTACTTTTCCAATCTCGAAGATTTCTCCATCTTCTGCTATGTGGGCATCGAAGGAAGGATTAGCAAGAGGCCCATAGATGATGGGAGCACCAGTTTTTTTGGCTAGTGTCACGTGTCCACTGACGAAGTCTGCATGGAAGTGTGTCTCGAAGATGAACTTGATGTTGACCTGATCTTGTTCAGCTCGCCTAAGATAGGGTTGAACTTCGCGAAGTGGATCGATGATGGCAGCTTCGCCATTACTATGTATGTAGTATGCACCTTGTGCTAGACATCCGGTATATATCTGTTCTATCACCATCACTATGAATTTATTTGTTCGAAACAATCGAATACTTTCAGGATTCTTTTGTCCACGAGGTTATAGAATACTTGCTTGCCTTTCTTTTCTGATAGCAAAACACCATTGTCTCTCATCTTAGCGAGATGGTGTGACATCATGCTTATCTCGCATCCAGCTCCGATATGGGCACAAAGAGTACTCACATCCATAGCTCCATTAGCCCCAAGAAGTTGTAGGATTTCGAGCTTGACGGGATGTGCTATGACCTTCATTAATCGAGCCATGGCTTGTAGTTGATCATGTCGGGAAATGACCGAAGTATTCATACATCCAAATATATGAACAATTTAATACTTATTCAAGTGTTTAAATAACTCTGTCTATTCTGATTTCTTACCAAATCCATAGACATTCTGACCTACAAAGTCTGTTGGAAAACTCTCATCACCGGGAAAACCCAACTTGATGGTCCCACTATCTTCTGGAACATAACTATGCCCAAATAGATAATCCCAAAGACTGAGACTGATCCCAAAGTTCACGCCATATTTTCCCTCTGGTAAGTGATACGAATGATGATAAAGATGCATCACTGGATTGTTGAATATATACTTAAGAGGACCCCAGGTGATTTTGATATTGCTATGATTAAGATGACCAATAGTGATAGCTAAAAAGTGTACGATATATGCTTGGCTTGGCTCGAATCCTCCAAGGAGCATAACCCCAAATGTCTTGAGAGGCTTGTACAGGACATTCTCCATCCAGTGATAACGGAGGTGTGCGGCAAATCCCATCTCTTTCACACTGTGGTGTACCTTATGGAACTGCCAGAAGAATTCAAATCTATGCAAACAGATATGTGTGAACCACTGTACAAAGTCCAGCAAGACAAAAAATACAGCGAGTTGTAACCATGCAGGCCAAGCAGTTATATCAAAAAGTGCAAGCGATCTTTCGCTGATGCCTAGATCGGCAAAAGCTAATTGTAAGACTTTATAAAATCCACTGATGGCTATCGCAAATAGAAAGAAATTGAAAAACATATAAAAGCCATCTAGCCAAAAGTCTTTTCTAAATATAGACTGATCTTTACGCCATGGGAGGATGATTTCTAATATCCAGATCAACAAAGAGATGATGATCAGGCCCCAAAAATAATTAGTATACCACGGCACTTGAAATGAAATAGACTGCCATGTCCAATTGAGTGTACCAGTTATAGCATTTACGAAAGTGTCGAGATACCTCAAGGTCTAGAAGTTATAAAATTAAAAGGCACAGCCGTCAGGTAGAGGAGCTACTTGGTCTAGGTCAAGAAAAAAGTCTTCAGGTAAAATCTCTTCTTTAAACCCATCTTGTACAGACCCGGTGTAAGCTTGGCGGCCATAGCCAGTATTATTCATATGAGCCCTTACGATCACTTGATCAGTGGCAGCAATCACAACAGATCCTCCTGATCGCACGAAAGGTTGCTCGCCCACATGGCTGTGTGCGAGGATACGTCGGTATAATAGATTACCATTTTGATCTAAGACTTCCCACCAGTCGGCGTATTGGTCGCATCCAGTATCCGGACTGGATATGCCGACACTAAATTGAAAAGATTCAGCATCTCCAGAGACATTGACACTTGTGATCAGGGCATATCCTGCGAAGTCAACCTCTTCTACTTGTTCTATCATATCATCAGGTGTTATTGTTTCTTCTTTCTCAGCGCAAGCTTGATGGAAAAAAGAGCTGATCAGTAGACAGCTCCACAAAAGCGATATTTTCATTGTTGTCATATAACTAAGTTAAACCACAGTCAGGCCACGAAAGTTGGATACTGCACTGAACAAAATAAATGGTTGATATATCTCACGACATTATATACTAGACGTAGCAAGTTACTCGTATTGTATGTCATTCCATTGGTTTTATGAAGCGAGAAAAGAATATCGGACTTGTGTTTTCAGGTGGAGGCGCTCGAGGTTCTTACCAGATAGGCGTCTGGAAGGCCCTTACGGAAATGGGACTAGATCAGCGCATCGGAGCAGTTTATGGTACATCTGTAGGTGCCATCAATGGAGCCGCATTTGTACAAGGAGATTTTCAAAAAGCGGTGGATTACTGGACGCATATAGAACCATCTACAATCTTTGCTAATGCTCATGATAACACCGATAAGTCAGCTCGTCATCAGTGGATGGAGCGCATAAAAAGTGCTATCAAGAACAAGGGTGTAGATGTATCTCCTTTGAAAGAAATGATCAGAGAATCAATCAGTGAAGACAATATCCGATCGTCAGATCTCGACTTTGGCCTTGTAGTTTATAGTGTGACTGAGTTAAAGGCGAAGTACCTAAGGAAAGAAGAGATACCTGTAGGAGAACTTATCGAATACATCATCGCCAGCGCTACATTTCCCGTATTTCAACCTCATCGCATCGGGGATCAGCTTTTTCTTGATGGAGGCGTCAAGGACAATCGGCCAGTCGATTTTTTCAAAAGACATAAAGATATCGATCAAGCCATCATCGTAGATGTAACCATAGCACGACATGTCTGGAGGACTAAGCCAGTAGAAGGGCTGGATAATATGATCTATGTGCGACCAACGCGATTATTGGGAAGCCCTCTTGCCTTCAGACATAAGAAGATCATGACTAATATGGAACTTGGATATAAGGATGCACGCAAACAACTTGCTGCTTTCAGGTTGAAAAGTAGAGCCTAGTTTTTTAGACGTGGTATCTCTATCTTCGGCCTTCATGATACCTAACAAGGAAGCGCTCATCAAAGCGCATGATCTAGTCAAACCTCATATACATGAGACGCCTGTGCTTACCTCCCGACTCATGAATGAGATAGCAGGAGCGGAACTCTACTTTAAGTGCGATAATCTTCAGAAGGGAGGGGCCTACAAGATCAGAGGTGCTACCAACGCAGTGTTGAATCTTTCTGAAGAAAAAGTACAAAGAGGTATCTGTACGCACTCTTCAGGGAATTTTGCTCAAGCGGTTGCGATTGCAGCTCAAGCGGTTGGTACGAAGGCTTACATAGTCATGCCAGAAAGTACCCCTGCAGTTAAGATAGCTGCAACTAGAGGATATGGAGCAGAAGTTATCATGTGTCCGAGTACACTTGAGGATCGGGAAGCGACGATAGAAAAAGTAAAAGAGCGTACAGGTGCGACCCAGATTCACTCCTCTAACGATATAGACGTCATCTTAGGCCAGTCTACTATGACCAAGGAGTTGATAGACCAAGTCGATGATACTCTCGACTATATCATCGTACCTATGGGAGGAGGTGGAGTGAGCTCCGGAGCTTGTATGGCAGCACATTATTTTTCTACAGGTACAGAGGTAGTAGGGGCAGAGCCTTCTACTTCTGATGATGCCTATAGATCCTTAAGAGATGGTGTGATACATCCTGCCATACCCAATACTATCTGCGATGGTCTACGCACACAACTCGGAACTAATAACTTTCCTATCCTCCGACAACTCATGAAGGAGATCATTCTTGTGGATGACGCAGTTACTATCCAAGCTATGAAGACTATATGGGAGCGCATGAAGGTGATCGTTGAGCCTTCTAGTGCAGTGACGCTCGGAGCAGTACTTACACAACCAGAAAAATTTACCGGCAAGAAAGTTGGCCTAATCATCACAGGTGGCAACGTGAATCTCGATGATTTGCCATGGCATGGTTAATATGCTAAAGTGCTGGTCGTTTAATCAGATAATAAACCTTACTTTTTGATATGAAGGATATCCTTATCACACTGACATTATGTTTTTTAGGACTTGTTCTAATTGCCCAGGAATCAGGAGACATCGATCTTTTATCCACTGATGAGACATGGAGGAAAGAAGCGTTTAGATTTCCTATGGCATTTGCCCAGGAGGTAAATTTTGATGGAGTAGCAGATGTGAGATTTACAAAAGGATGGAGTGATAAGGACAGTGATCAGTTTTGGAGTTATGTATTTGCGTGGCATATCAATATACCTGATCCACTGAGTGAAAGTGAACTTGAAAACTATATGAAGCTTTACTTCGATGGACTCATGAATGTTGTTAATCAAGATAAATCCTTTGAAGTACCTCCGAGTGTGACTTTGTTCAGTGCTTATGAAGCAGATGGAGAAAGTTTGATAAAGGGTAAGATTAGATTTTATGACGCCTTTTTTACGAAGCAAATCATGACGCTTAATGTAATAGGAGTATATGAGTATTGTGAGTCAGACGGGCAGTCGATTTACTTTCTTAGTCTATCTCCACAAGATCAGGACCACCCTGTTTGGACACATATGAGAAAGGTGAAGATCAAAGAAGACCTTTGCAAATAGTAATGACAAAGTGTTTCTTGAGAATCTTATGAAGAACGACATACTGATCCGACCGGCCAGGATAGAAGACCTTCCTATCCTTTATGAATTTGAGCAGGGTATCGTGACTGCTGAAAGGCCCTTTGATCCTACGCTTAAGCCAGATACCATACATTACTATGATCTTCAGGCACTTATAAAGTCAGATCAAGCTCTAGTGGTGATTGCTTGCGATAATGATCATATCGTTGCCTCTGGCTATGCTAAGATTAATCAGGCAGAAGAATACCTTAAATTTGATTCCTACGCCTATCTCGGCTTCATGTTTGTCAGGCCTGCATACCGGGGCCGCGGTATTATACAAATGATCATGGAAGACTTAAGTTCTTGGACGAAGGAACAAGGACTATCAGAAATACGACTAGAGGTATATGATGATAATGAAGCCGCACTTAAGGCTTATGAACGATTTGGCATGAAGCGCCATATGGTGGAGATGAGACGGGAACTTTAAGTTGACTTTTCTTCAGTCACTTATAACTACATGAATGTGCATCTGAGTTTGTAATTTACCTTCAGAAATTGTTGCCAACCATGTCTTATCGCCAATGTACAGCCAAAGGGTTCTCTGTGGATTCCTCTGTTATCTACAAAGAAAGAAAGCCGTTCATATCAAAATATCAGCTTGAGATATGAATAGCAGTAGAAAGCTCGCCGCCATCCTATTTGCTGATATTGTTGGCTACACTTCTTTAATGCAATCCAACGAGCAACTCGCTCTACAAACTATCCAACAGTATCAATCTATTGTTTCATCCTCCGCGAAATCAAACAATGGAGAAATCCTGAAATCCTATGGTGACGGCAGTTTATTAATTTTCCAAAACAGCCTTGAGGCAGTACAAGCAGCCAAAACTATTCAGGAGAAATGCAATGATCCTTCATCTGACATATCCATCCCTTTACGTATTGGCATTCACGTGGGTGAATTCGTGGTGCGCGACAAAGACATTTATGGAAATGGAGTTAATCTCGCATCCCGATTAGAATCCATCGGCGTAGCGGGATCGGTTTTGTTTTCGCGCGATGTTTATAGAAAGATTAAAAATAACCCAGAGTTGAAAGTGGTTGAATTGGGCAACTTTGGGTTTAAAAATGTGGAAGAGATTATAGAGGTTTTTGCATTGGCCAATGAAGGAATGGTGATTCCTAAGAAGAATCAATTAGCTGGGATAAAGAGGAAAAACTCCTCAAGAAATCTAGTATTTGCATGTGCCGTTGGAGCAGTATTATTAATGGCAATTGCACTTTGGGTGAAGAATATGCCCGATACTGACAAGGGGACCGAAGGCATTTCTTCAGTCAAAGAAAAAGAGTCTAATTCCCTAGCAGTATTGCCTTTCACTAATATGAGTAGTGGAGTTGAAAATCAATACTTCTGTGATGGTATGCACGATGACCTACTAACATACTTATCTCAGAAAGCTAGCATGAAGGTGATTTCTCGGACGTCTGTTTTAAGGTTTAGAGATACAGAACTATCTATCCCTGAGATAGCCAATGAGTTGGGAGTTTCTCATATTTTGGAAAGCAGCTTTAGAAGAGCTGACAATCAGATTCGTATCAATGTGCAGCTAATTGATGCAAAAACGGATGAACATGTGTGGGCAGATATCTTTGATTATGAACTGAACACTGAGAATGTATTTAGAATCCAAACCGAAGTAACCAAAAATATTGCGTCTGCCCTGGATGCCAACCTATCAGGGAGTCAAGTAGTAACTGTAGACGAAAAACCTACTTCTAATCTAGAAGCATATGAAGCCTACCTCAAAGGCCGTCAGATCATGGTGAAAAGAAATACCGCTTCATTATTTGAAGCAAAAGGACTTTTTGAAAAAGCCATTTCTTTTGATGCTGATTTTGCCCAGGCTTTGATACAACTAGGGACAGTTCATCATCTTATGATTTCGTATTCTGATGGAGATGTAGAAGAGAATAGAAAGAAATCTATAGAATACTTGGAAAGAGGGCTGAGCATCAATCCGAATATGGCTGAAGCATATGCTTTAAAGGCTATTATTCATGAAAATCAAAAAGAACCTGAGCAAGCAAAGCTAGCTTTCGAAAAGGCGATTCAACTAAATCCAAATCACGCTATCACTTACCACTGGTATGCACTTTTTGCCAGAGATATCGAAAGAGATCGTGTAAAAGCGCAATCTCTGTTAGAACAAGGGAGAGAACTAGATCCTCTATCTCCTTCTATTAATTATGCTTTGGGCCGGCTATTATTTGGCTCACAAGAATTTGAAGAAGGCAAGTACTATCTTAAGAAGGCTCTGAAAAGCGAGCCTTCGTATCCAAGTACATATCTTGTACTTCCTCTTCTCTATACTGCTCAAAATCGATTGGACTCTGCAGCTCTTTTGGCTATTCAAAATTTAAAAACTAATGGCAACCGAGGTATCTATTTTGAGCATTCTATGTATCCCTTGTATTACTTAGGTATGGATAAAGAGCTACTGGCAGAGACCACTGTTTTTGAACCCCAAAATAGACAAGATAGCCTGATCAAATACCGAAGCATGCTGAGGTCCATGATACACATTAAAAAGGACTTGAATAAGGCTCATTTATTTGTAAAAGAGAAGGACTTCCTTTCAAGGCTCGAGATTCTTTTCTCAATGAAAAAATGGACGCAATACACTCAGTTATATGAAGAATTGAACCCAAAAGTAATCGTTAAGGAATATGAATTCGGACCTACGGGTATCAGCCCAACATGGGATTATTTCATTTTCCAGAGTTATCTCTTTGCTTTAAAAATGGATGGAAGAAGAGCAGAGTATGAAGATCTATGGGGACATTATCACACCCAGGTAAATGTAGACGAGGCGAAACTTAATTGGGCTAATTTGATCTGGAAGGACTATGTCTTGTTAAGACAAGCATGTACTATAGAGAAGAAATCGGAGGCTGTTGACTTACTGGAGAAAATAAGAAAGAATGGCGGTTTTGGATGGATTTGGAGACGATTCGATCAGGACCCAATTTTCGACATTCTAGCAACAGACGAACGGTATATTCGAATAATGAAAGAATGGCATCAACTTGTTGAAGACCAAAGAAGTAACGTAAGAAGAACTTTAATTGAGTCTGACTAAAGTACTACCGAGCACTCGGTGGCATAGTAGGCCTCACTTCTACCTTGCTTGGTAGTGTCCTCGGATTCATCTGAAGTAGATCTACTACCATCTGTCCAATATCTTCTGGCTGAATCTTCCACTCATCTTCTGGAGAAGGGATATGATTGTTAAAGTAGGTCGCTACCGAACCAGGCATGATAGTCGAAACTTTGATGCCGTACTTCCTCAAGTCGAGCATGACCGCTTGGGTGAATCCTACTAAGCCAAATTTGCTGGCGTTGTAAGCAGAGCCATTAGCAAAGAAGTTGGTGCCTGCGAGACTTGATATCGTCATGTAGTACCCTTTTGATTTTTTCAACTCATCTAGCGCTGCTTTGATCGTGTAGAAGGGGCCCGTCATATTGATGTCTATGATCTCGTTCCATTGACTAGGTGTGAGGTCTTCTATGGAGGCGAAGTGTCCTACACCAGCATTAGCTATAGCTACATCCAACTTTCCCCACTCTGTGACGGCAGCTTTCACGGCTATTTTTTGATCTTCTAGCTTACGTACATCCGCACCGACACCTATAGCGCAGTGTCCAAATGATTCATTCAGCCTTTCAGCGATATGACTCGTGGTGTCTGTCTGTCTACCAGTGATCACAACTTTACCGCCATTTTTAACTATGCTTTCGGCTATACCTAGACCGATACCCTTAGTGCCTCCTGTTATGAGCGCAACTTTACCTTCGATACTCATATGAAAACTTGATTATTCTGGAAATCCATTTTGGAGCCAACAAGTTATGATTTCTAGTTGGACTTCGGTGAGATCATCCTGTCTAGACTCTGGATAAACAGACTGATTAGGGGGCATACCTATACTAGGGTTATCACGCTGATCTATAACACGTGATGCAAAAGAACCGCTTTCCAGATGACTTAGTATGCCATCGAAGTTGTTGTAGTTTCTAGGACCTATGCCTCCTGCTCCATCATGACAACCGCTATATGAACACGTCTGGTCGATGATAGCCATCACTTCTACTACATCTGGATCATCGGACTCATATTCTGTGACCATTGTATCACAGCCTTGCGGTGGGCCTAAAACATCAGCATTACAACCGATAGCGCTCAAGGCAAATATGATATAAACGAATTTCTTCTTCAACATCTCGAATTTTAAACGTACGTACTTCTCTTAGTTGTACACTTATACAGGCTAAATAGTTGCTTTCAAGTTCAGATAATCCGTATAAGTATCTATATCGGTAAAATAGACGCCCTCTTTTGCAATGTAAGGAGAAAGAAAGTCGTGATGATCTTTTATCACAGATCTACACCCATCTTTAGATATACAGCTGGACAAAGCTGGCTTTAGGGAGTTACTGAAGATCACAGGATGCCCCGGTATCTTTTCATTCATCGGTCTGGTAATTAGGTGCTTCTCACTTTGATATTTATTTTGAAAGTGATCGATCTGAAGATCATAGTGTGCCGTAGTGATCGTCGGCATGTCTCCGAGAACTATCATAAAGGCATCGATGCTTTTCGGGAGTACTTTGAGACCAGCCTGTATAGAGGAGGTATGGCCGGATCGGAAGAGAGGATTATTTACGAAAGTGACATCAGTATCATAATCTGAAAGAGCGGCTCTAATCTTATCAGATTCGTAGCCAGTAACAACGATCACTAGCCCAGCCTGAGTGGCGATGATTTGACGAGTGACTTGTCCTATAAATGTGGTATTTTGATAGCCAAGCAATAGCTTGTTTTGCTCGGGCATCCTTGATGAAGTGCCCGCTGCACATATGATCGCTGCTATCTTAAACTTATTCACTAGTGCCAAGTTATATTCTTCTATAATAATACTACTATGCACATACTTGGTTTTGCTGGCAGTAATAGCTCTACGTCTATCAATAAACGCCTCGTGACCTATGTCATGTCGCAGCTAGCTGCAGATAAAAAAGTGATTATTGACTTGAATGACTATGAGATGCCTCTCTATAGTATAGATCGGGAAAAAGAAAATGGCATCCCAGATCTGGCCATGTCCTTTAAGGAAGAGATAAAGAAGGCAGACAAGATAATCATCTCTTTTGCTGAGCATAATGGAAGCTACAGTACGGCTTTCAAAAATGTGATGGATTGGTTATCGCGGATACCAGGAGATACCTGGGAGAGTAAGCCTTTCTTTTTACTCGCTACTTCGCCTGGAGGTAGAGGCGGAAAGACGGTTTTAGGACTTGCCTTAGATACATTTGGTTACATGGGCGCTCAAGTCGTAGCGAACTTTTCTTTACCATCATTTGGCGAAAACTTTGATGATGATAAAGGGATCCTAGACGAAGAGTTAGCGGCGAGCTTTAGATCACAACTAGCACTCTTTACTAATCACAGCAGCTAGGACATACATAGCGGTTAGACTTCATATATCTTAGCACTCCGAATGAGTGAAAAGGTAAGCAAAAAGAGAAAATTTGATTTTAGTCTTCTCGCGAGGATTATAAGTCTGGCAGCGCCATACAAGAAGCTTTT
>CAYYBR010000128.1:0-11897 GCA_964470035.1 uncultured Saprospiraceae bacterium | reverse complement strand
ACGTCCGTGGGTTATATATAAAATGTAATACTTAAGACCACCTCCACAGACGTGAACCGCTGTATTTCTTGACTTCAAATATCAGCAGACTAAAAACTATCGCGTACTCTACAAAAACGATCCACATGTGTTCTTTATAAATATCACCCATGTAGTTAGCATAAGTAAGAAATATGAGCAAGCCCCATACAAGAGGAGTCCGATATGAAGAGAATACGCACAAGGCTATGATAGTTGCTACATACCAAGGATGGACAGTAGCAGATAAAAACAAGTAAGCCATAAAGGTGAACATCAAAAGAACAATGAGCTCTTTAAATGACACATCCTTCTTGAGAGGAACTATAGCTATATATCCAATGATGATGAGAGTAGAGATAGAAAGAACGGGACCAATGATGTGGATAAGATTGAACCCAAAAGTAAGATACCCTAGACCACGAAGCACGTAATATATAGAGGCATTAAACTCAAACTTCTTCATATATAGATTAGCACTTTCTGCTAGATTGAGTATTACGTCAGGATCTAAGACGAGAGGAACAAAAAGTAGTAAAGATGTAAGTCCTACCGACAACAGAAACATCCATCTTTTCTTTCCTTTCAGATAGAAAAAGATCAACGGAAAAAAGAGAGCTGGTAGAATCTTGCTGGCGATCGCACCTGCAAGAGCAAGTCCGGCGAACCATGTCTTTTCCTTTTTGAGCGCATATAGCATAGAGACTAAGAAGAAGATAACTACCCCCTCATGATGTAGATTAGTGATGAGCTCTATTATGATCAAAGGATGTAGGGCATAGAGATAGAGATTTTGTTGCTTTAATCCCATACTCTTAAGCAACTTGTATCCAAAGTAAAGGGTGCCTATGTCAAAGCAGGCATGTATGATCTGCATGAAGTGGGCTGATACTCCGATAGAAGAAAAGAACGTGCTGAACCAAAAGATGAACTGCGGAATAGGAGGGTATATAGTATAGTATGAAGGCGAATTGAGGTCGTCATACAATTGTTGAGAAAGAGTATCGTGGGTACCCACCACTTCACTCGGTAGGATGCTGAAAGGATGAATACCTAAGTGCCAGAGCCTTCCGTCCCAGATAAACCTATAGATGTCATCAGATAAGTTAGGAAAGTACCAAACTGCTAAGAGCCGGGCCAAGATAGCTGCACCGATGATGATTTTAAAGCTTCCGACTTTTCCTCGAAGAGATAAATACAGATAACATAATGTAGCTGGTATCAACCCTGCTAGAAGGAGAAGTATATTGTTCTGCTGTGGGATGATGCAACAGTAAACTATGGAGACAAGCCAGAGCAGTGTTGCTAGACCATCTCTAAAGTTGAAGTGCATTATCGCAAGAAGATGTTACGTATAGAGAAGTAAAATATAAGACCATATCCAATTGTCAACAACAAATGCATAAGTACAAAAGTTGGTTCCTCAGCAACGATGCCCCAGATCAACCCAATCAAAAAATACAAGGCGAAGAAGCCTTCCCACATGATGGTACTTCCGATCTTCTTAGAGAAGTAACTCTTTTTAGCGATCTGATCGCCTATATCTTTAACATTAAACTTCGGTGTTCTCACAAATGGAGATTTCTTGCCTAGATATCCTTGTATAACTGCTATAGAATTATGGAATGATAAACCCATCGATAGCGCCAGAAAGATAGGGAAGAGGAAGAGGAACTTGACGATCATTTTCCACTTGGATTCTTTCGGCCATGCTACTTGTACATTAGCTACGTAGTAGATTACGATGATCGAAGCAAGACCTACAAGGAAGAATGTGAAAAAGTTAGTATTGACACCGAGAGGCTTTAAAGCCACTGCAAGTGGGACACTAAAGATGCCTATAGAAAAGACGGCTAGAAAAACGGTGGAACCTAAGAGGTGAATCGAGCCATGGACTTTCTGCGTGAAGGAGAGTTGACTTTTCCATACTTGTGGAAGTACCTTTTTAGCTGTTTCAGCACCTCCTTTCATCCATCTGAACTGTTGTGATCTCAATCCATTCATCTCAGCTGGCAACTCCGCTGGAGAGGTAACATCTTCTAGGTAGACTACCTTCCATCCTTTGAGCTGCGCTCTATAACTTAGATCAAGATCTTCGGTAAGCGTATCTGCTTCCCAGCCTCCAGCATCAGATATGGTTTCTTTTCGCCATACACCAGCAGTACCGTTAAACTGAAGGAGTAGATTACCTACCTTTCTACCTAGTTGCTCTACAGTAAAGTGTACGTTAAGTTGTAAGGCTTGTACTCTTGTAAGAAGAGAATAATCTTGGTTGAGATGTTCCCATCTCGTTTGCACGATCCCTACATCTGGATTAGCGAAATGCTTTAAGGTCTTTTTGAGAAAGTCTGTCTCTGGGATAAAGTCAGCATCAAAGATGGCGATGAACTCTCCCTTCGCATATTCAGTAGCGGATTTTAGAGCACCAGCTTTATATCCCTCCCTGTTAGTCCTTCGTACGTGTTTGATATCAAAGCCCTTAGCTTGATATTTCGATACTTCTTCGGCACTTATTTCTACTGTATCATCAGTAGAATCGTCAAGTAACTGTATCTCCATTAGGTCTTTGGGATAATCTAAAGCTGTGATCGACTCTAAGAGTCTCTTTACTACATATCGTTCGTTAAAGATGGGCAGTTGAACAGTCACCATAGGCAAGGTTTCTTCCTGACCGTTTCCTGCATTTACGGAAGTGATATACTTTTTTTTGCGAGCCTTGTAGTAGTACAGTAAGTGAAACTGTAACAAACAGTATATGGTAATCGCCATCAGGGAGACACTATAAATCACCAGAGTAGCTCCTGCTAAGATTTCTAACAATGAATGACCTGCCTGACTAAGTGTTATAAGTATCATCAAATTAATCTAAAAATGGTCCAAAGTATTTTGTGGCCCGCAAGTATGGTTCCTTTTACTGTACCAGAAATCTTAGAGACTCCTATGCGTCTCCTGTAATCAACGGCAACTTCAGTGCATTTCATGCCCATCTTAGCTCCTTTTACTTGCATTTCCACAGTCCATCCAAAGTCTTTGTCTGACATATTCATCGCGAGCAGACTTTGGTATCTCACAGCTCGAAAAGGGCCGAGATCCGTAAAGTGTATTTTATATAGTATTCTTATCAAATTAGTCGCCAACCAATTACCAAATAATTGTGCAGGCGTCATCGATCCTTTTTCAAGATCTCCTTGAGACCGTGATCCTATCACCAGATCATAGCCTTCGTTGATTTTATCAGTGAGTTTAGTCAGTTGCTCAGGGTAATCAGAATAATCTCCATCTATGAAAACCACAGTATCTGGAGGGCTTTCAAGGCTTTTGATATAACTCATGCCCGCAAGACAAGCACTTCCATATCCCGCATTAGGTTCATCCACGACGATAGCTCCTGCACGCTCTGCTGTTACCTTTGTATCATCAGTACTGGCGTTATTAGCAACAACTATGTACCTAACTTCATCTTTGGGTATATCATGAATAACTTTGCCAATGCTGTCCTCTTCATTGAAGGCAGGTATAATAACATCAACCAAACTAGGATATATGTCCTGATTACGCATATAGAGCACATCTCTTACTGCGTTATTTCTCAAGTGCTCATTATATATTCGCACTTTCATATCGCATGATAGAACAGCAGTTAGAGTTTTTCAGCCACGAAGATAAAGCCTTGAACCGGCTTAGAAGCCTATTTACTTATGGTATTGTCTCATTAATTGCCATTTCGTGTATTCTTTCTTCATGTTTTGATGAAACATTTGAATCAAATGTTGATGTAGAGCTCGTTACCTCCCTTGATACCCTGAGATTTGATACAGTTTTTACGACCATTGGGTCAATCACAAGGCAGTTTGTTGTGCATAATCCGACCAACTCCAATATCAATATAACCTCTATCGCTCTAGATGAAGGGTCGCAAAGTATGTTTAGACTCAATGTTGATGGTATCCCAGGTAATGAGGCAACAGAAATCCCCATACTTGCTAATGATAGTGTTCACGTATTCGTAGAAGTAACCGTAGATCCTGATCAGCCTTTGTCTGTGAGTCCTTTTATCATCGAGGAGTTTTTGACGATCAGATCTGGGGGACGAGAAAAGAAGGTTCAGCTTGAAGCGTGGGGGCAAAATGCTAATTACTTTCCCTCGAGGAATACACAAGGTCAGATAGTTGGGCTAAGCTGTAGGGGAGGTCAAATCACTTGGGATGACCCTAGACCATATGTTATCAACGGCTTGTTGTTCATAGATAGTTGTGAGATAGTTGTGCCACCCGGGACCCAGGTATTTGTGCATGGAGGGATCGCACGACAAGAAGATATCATCTTCGGAGATGGGGGGCTTTTCTTTCTTCCTGATGGTAGATTTACGATAGCCGGTACTCGTGATAATCCCGTGGTTTTCCAAGGGGACAGATTAGAGCCTGCTTTTGATGATCTCCCAGGACAATGGGCTGGCATCAGGTTCTTAGCTGGAAGCACAGGTCATACTATCCGTCATGCTGAGATCCGCAACAGTACTGTAGGCATCAGAGCTGATAGTGCTAGCAGTGCCGAGATCACTAATGTAACTATAGCTAATACCTCTAATGTTGGTATTCTGGCTGTCCATGCAGAGTTACAAGTTGTTAACACCCTTATACACAGTAATGGTACACAAAGCATAGCTATGACCTTTGGAGGCGAGTATAACTTCAGACACTGCACTATAGCCAACTTTCAAAATCAGTCCGCTGGAGTCTTCATGGACAACTTTACCTGTCGCAATGCTGAGTGCAGCATAATATCGACTAATCCACTCGAGGTAAATTTTTCGAATAGTATCATCATGGGCTCCAATGATAATGAGATTGATGTGATAGACGTGGGAGAAGGTATGGATCCAGATCTTTTTTCACTTACTCTCGATCATACACTTGTAAAGGTCACCGACGAGAATGAAAACTATCCAGCTTCATCATGTGTCGAGTGTATAGAGCAAACTGATCAACCAGTGTTCCTCGATGTGTTCAGCGATGACTATACTTTAGATACGGTAAGTGTGGCAAGAGGAGCAGGTACATTTATCTCAGACCTTGCTCTGGATTTACTCGGGTTGCCCAGAGATACTGACAATCCTGACCTAGGGTGTTTCGAGTTTCAGGAGTAGGTTACATCTTATCTGATGCTAACAAAGGAACCTTCTCATGCTGAATCTCCACTTTTGAGAAAATAATCAAGGCAATCACAAAAAATACTGCAAGTATCAACACACTGTACCTGAGGTTATCAGTTAGTTGATTAACTAGACCAAAGGCAAATGTGCCAAAGACTATCGACATGTAGTAGAGTAAATCATAGAAGCTGAAATAAGAGTTATACTCATCCTCTTCTGAGATCAACTTAGAATAACTAGCTCTAGAGCTCGATTGTAGCCCTCCTAATACTAACCCTACAAAGAAGGCAAGCAAGAAGAATACTGGCTTGGTCGTGACCAGTGCCGCAGCACAGCATATCAACATCCATATGATGATCATTATCACGATCGCTCTTTTACTTCCTTTAGCCTTAGCATACCGGGCAAATCCTATGGCCCCTACGACAGCCACTATCTGAAGTATCAGCACAGTGATAATATTCTCTGTCTTTGTAAACTGTAGCTCTTTATCAGCGAAAGAAGTTGCCAGATAAATAACCGTATTTACGCCAGCGCTGTAAAAAAAGAAAGCTAGTAAAAACCTCCGAAGGTTAGGCTTGAACTTGAGTTCGCCGAAGACTTTTTTCATCTCTTGATAACCCTCTTTTAAGAGTGTTTTCTCTCCATCTGATTTTGTGTCTTTAGGTAGGTGCCTGAAAGTATATTGAGACCAACCCAACCACCAGATACCTACTAAGATGAAGCCTATCCTAAATGGCCTAGAACCAGCCTCCGCATCCATACCAAATAACTCTGGACGCTCGCTAAGAAAAAGTATGAATACAAGCAGAAGTACACTGCCGATATAGCCATATGCATATCCCATCGCACTGACCTTATCAAAGTTATCCTTAGATGTGATGGCTGGTAAGAATGCATCATAAAAGATGAGACTACCAGCATATCCTATAGTCGATACGACAAAGGCCACAAGACCTATCCACATAAAGTCGATACTACTTAACAGCCCCACGGGATCTTCCGTAAACCACCATAAACCCATGCAAGAAAGACTACCTATGATGGTGAAAATCTTGAGGAATCGCAGTCTTTTCCCTCCAGCATCAGCTATACCTCCTAGCAATGGAGCTATCAAAGCAATGAGAATATACGAGAGACTGATAGCATATGAGAGGACAGAAGTATCCGAGTAGTTGGTCCCTAAGATATTAATCTCATCTGGTGCTATGGCAAGAAAATAAAGCGGAAATATAGCCGTGGTAATGACTAAGGCATAAGCAGAATTAGCCCAATCAAAGAATGCCCAAGCTCTGATTGTCTTTTTATCATTTTTCGGTATTGATGCATTTGCGGAAGCGTCCATAAAATCAGTCTTCTAAGCTCGTAAAGTACTTGAATACATCGGGAACTACTGAGTTAATTTTAATCTTATATATATTACAGTTTATTTGATATATGCGGATTCTTATCCTTAGCCGAAACGGCGAGTTATACAGCACGCGTAGTTTATACAATGCTGCTAGACGAAGGAAGCACTTCGTCAGAGTTGTAGATCATATGCATTGTGATCTTATCATAGATGACAATCGTAATGTAGTCTATCTACATGGCCAACCGCTTCGTGGTTATGATGTGATCATACCGCGGATAGGTAATACCGTTACCTTCCATGGTTCTGCAGTGATCAGACATTTTGAATCCATGGGTGTAGCATCTGTTTTGTCGGCTGATGCCCTGCTGAAGACCCGAGATAAACTCAGCTGTATGCAGATCTTAACCGAGAAAGGCATACCAGTACCCAAAACGATCATCGTCAATAACTATAATCAATATCACATCCTTCACCAACGGATTCCGACTTTTCCTAAGATTGTTAAGTTGCAAAGCGGTACTCATGGTATAGGTGTTGTCAAAGTGGATGATCTAAAATCCTTGGAGACATGGATGGAGACCTTTCATGGATTGAGACAGAAGGTGATGATGCAAGAATTCATAGAAGAGGCTAATGGAGCAGATATCCGGATTTTTGTAGTGGGCGGAGAGGTAGTGGCTTCGATGAAGCGAGCGGCTAAAGAAGGAGAGTTTCGATCAAATCTTCATAGAGGCGGTTCTTCTTCCATAGCTGAGATTTCTGACGAAGAGAGAAGGGTAGCGCTGGAGTCGGTGAAAGTACTTGGATTACATGTAGCAGGTGTTGATCTGCTTCGGTCTAGGAAAGGACCACTTATACTCGAGGTAAATGCTTCTCCTGGTTTAGAAGGAATAGAGACAACAACACGCGTGGATATTGCGAAAAAAATTGTCCAATTTGCGGAGCGAAAAGCAAAGGAGGGACTTCATGAAGCATAAAAATCTCGTTATCGATCGCGTGTCGGTCGAACCAGGTGAAACGGAACAAGTGAACTTGTATGTCAGTCGATTACCATCTGGTAATCCTATCAACATACAGTCTTATGTTTTTAGAAGTACTCAGCCAGGACCCACCATACTCATTATGGGTGGCGTACATGGTGACGAGATCAATGGTGTTCAGATAGTTCGTAGACTTTTAGAAGATCAAGTATTTAATGAACTTACAGCAGGTAGTGTGATAGCTATACCGCTACTCAATGTCTTTGGGTTTATAAATTATAGTCGGGATGTCCCGGATGGTAAAGATGTGAATCGTAGTTTCCCTGGTTCTTCAAGAGGTTCTTTAGCTTCTCGTACAGCCTCTGTGCTAACGAAAAAAGTATTACCTAATGTAGACATAGCAGTAGACCTGCATACGGGAGGAGCGTCGAGATATAATTATCCCCAGATTCGATATTCAAATAAAGATAAGCGAGCGCTAGAGCTTGCTGGCGCTTTTGGAGCTCCATACATCATAGAAAAACCTTGGATAACAAAGTCTTTCAGGAAAACTGCTAATCAGATGGGCATCTCTGTGCTAGTATATGAAGCTGGAGAATCTGTAAGGCTTGATGGATTTTCTATAGAACTGGGAGTAGCGGGTATCAAAAGGACCTTGAATAACCTTGGTATGCTATCTACTGCTCCGGTCAACAACTATAAACCTCTTTTTTTTAAGTCAACAGGATGGATTAGATCCTCAGAAGCTGGGCTCTTTACATGGTCCAAGCAAAGTGGTAATTACATCGTCAAAGGAGAACAACTGGGAGTGATTCATTCTCCACATGGTGATAGAATGAAAAGGATATTTGCGTCAAAGAATGGATATATCATAGGCCATAACAATGCATCGGTCGTTCATAATGGAGATGCTTTATTTCATATAGCGTATAGCTAATGTTATGAGGGTTCTATATTTCGTGCTCTTCTTTTTGACTCTCTTTTTCGATACTCAAGTTGTTTCTCAAGAGGCATTGTCGACGGACATATCTGAGATTATGGTAAGCCCTCAATCTCAAAACGCTGTATTTGCTATAAGTGTACGAGATGAGCAAGGCGCTGAGGTGTATAATCATCAAGGTAGATCTCGGCTGATACCTGCATCCACTTATAAGTTAGTCACGACATTGAGCGCTCTAGATATTCTTGGGAGAGATTTTATATTCGAAACCAAGGTTTCTTATCGTGGGCAGATTACAGATGGAGAACTCATTGGTGATATTATATTCTCAGGATCTGGGGATCCTTCTTTAGGAGCTACGCGATACTCTGGAGATGATTCATATGAGCAAGTATTGAGAGATGTCTCGAGCTACATAAAGACTGCTGGAATTAAAAAGATCAAAGGAAGAGTCATAGTCGACCAGTCTTACTTTGATCGAATATGGGTACACCCAAGTTGGGCCTGGGATGATCTTACTAATTACTTCGCTGGTGGAGCCGCCGCTTTTAATATCCACGAGAATTTGTTCTTTTTAGATTTTAATAGATCACCCACATCAGATCAGCCTACCACGATATCGCGAGTATCTCCCGATATGCCTGATCTCGACTGGACTAATAGAGTGAAGACGGGACCTCCTGGGTCAGGTGACAATGCATACATATACGGTGATCCTTATGACACAAAGAGATGGATAGAAGGTACTATACCTCCTGGCTCAAGTGTGTTTACGATAAAAGGAGCTATGCCAGATCCAGGAAAAGCCTTTGAACATCATCTTACAGAATATCTCAGAAGAGATGATATCGAGGTTGAGGGAAATGCCATGAGATTTAAAGGAGAGACTCCATCACATCTGATAGGTACATTATGTTCTGACAAGCTTGTTGATCTATGCATCTTTGCTAATCATACCTCTAACAATCTTTTTTGCGAAGCGATCTTTAAGAGAGTAGGAGCTAGAGCACAAGGCATAGGTGGATATGAATCAGGTCAGAAAGCTCTTTCGGATTATCTCAAAAAGGCTAATCTGGAAGTTTCTGGTATAAGGCTTGAAGACGGCTCAGGGCTTTCATCTCGCAATCGGATCAGTCCTACTTTTATGACTTCATTCCTGGCGTATCAAGGAAAAAAGCAAGGGATGGAAAGTTTGAAAAAATTAATTCCTCAAGCTGGGATACAAGGAACGGTAAAGTCTTTCTTGGGTGGTTATGCCTCTCAACTTCATGTCCAAGTCAAGTCAGGATCTATCAACAATGTTCTTGCTTACGCCGGCCTACTAGAAAGCAAATCGGGAGATCTCTTCTCGATTAGTGTCATGGCCAATGGGCATGATTCTAACAAGGTACTGCGCGGACAACTTGAAAAGATCATAGAGGCTATGTACAACAGGCTATAGATGTCTACATTTTTTTCCATCTTGTACGTACATAGCCATAGTTTATGAGATATCTGATTGTTACTTCCATACTTCTTATTCTGATTGGATGTGATATCAAAAGAACTAAAGCGCCTATCACCTCGGAGTTTGATGATGCTCTTTTATTAGATGAACCATCGGGAGAGAATATCATCCCCAATAGAGACGAAAAGAGATATGCGTGGCAAAAACCTGAACTTGTCATAGATCTTCTTGGGGAGCTAGAGGATCATGTAGTTGCTGATATAGGTGCAGGTACAGGATATTTTGCTTTCAGATTAGTAAGCAAAGCAAAGAAAGTTATAGCTGTAGATATCGATCCGAATATGATCGACCTTATGGAGCTCTTTAAGGATAATCTTGATACGGTCACTCAGGGCAAGATCGATATGAGATTAGCTACACCTGAAGATCCCAATCTTGATGAGGAAGAAGTAGATGTAGCGATTATCATCAATACTATCGGATATATCGACGGACGTATAGACTATCTACAAAACTTGATTAAATCATTAAAGCCCAATGGTTTTCTATTTATCGTTGACTTCAAAATGAAAAGAATACCAGATAATATAGCTCCATCTGCTGATCTCAGAGTAAGCTTGTTGGATCTAGAAGAAGATCTGACTAAGTCTGGATACGAATCTATAAACGTAGATGACAAGAGCCTTGATTATCAATATATCGTCAAAGCGTATAAACCTTCCTGACAAACTATCGTACGATAAGATGTTCTCGTTCAGGGCCAATCGATACGATCGGGATAGGCACTCCCAGATAAGATTCGAGATAACTTAGATAGTCTACTAGAGCTTTCGGCATAGAAGCTGGATCAGACGATAGTGATTGATTCCAACCAGGAAAGCTCTTTTCAACCATAGAGTAATTTTCTACACAAAGGTCATATGGCAGTTGATCTGTTTCCCTGCCATTTATCTCGTATTTATCTACTACTACGATCTCTTCAAAACTATCCATGATGTCAGACTTGGTCAATGCTATCTTAGTAATACCATTGATCATAACGCTATACTTTAATTGCACAAGATCAATCCACCCACACCTTCTCGGTCGTCCAGTAGTTGCACCATACTCATGTCCTAGATCTCTGAGTTTTTGCCCTTGTTCATCGTGTAGTTCAGAAGGGAAGGGACCGCTCCCAACTCGAGTACAGTATGCCTTGCTGATACCGATGACATCTTTTATATGTCTTGGGGCGACACCTAGTCCAGTACAGACACCTGCTGTTATAGTATTAGAAGAGGTGACAAAAGGATATGTACCATAGTCAATATCTAGCATGACTCCCTGAGCACCCTCGGCCAAAATTTGCTTGCCATTGTTGAGCTGTTCGTTGAGAAAGTATTCGCAATCGACAAGTTCGTACTGGCGCAAGAACTCAATGCTTTCATGCCACTCTCGATCATTCCAGTCAAAGTCTATGTCTGGATATATAGATCCAATCTGCTGGTGCTTTGACTTTAGCTCATCATAACGGCTTTGAAATGTAGGAGACTCAGTATCACCCATGCGTAGACCATTTCGTCCGGTCTTATCCATATATGTAGGGCCTATACCTCGTAGAGTAGATCCAATCTTCTTATCACCTTTTGCATTTTCTGAGGCGCCATCCAGATATCTATGAGAAGGTAGGATTAGATGAGCCTTTCTTGCGATCTTCAGAGAGCTCTTGACATCGACATCAAGAGCTTCTAGACCGAGTATTTCTTTCTTGAGTGTGATAGGATCAATTACCACTCCATTACCAATGATATTGACGGTATTCTGATGAAATATGCCTGAGGGTATGGTATGAAGTACATATTTCTGCCCATTGACGTAGATAGTATGTCCAGCATTAGGGCCTCCTTGAAACCGGCATATCACATCATATCGATCTGCGAGGTAGTCTACGATTTTTCCCTTTCCTTCATCGCCCCATTGGAGCCCTATAAGCACATCAACTGCCATATTCTAGATTGGTATTATCC